>JAAANX010000040.1 GCA_009909085.1 Cyanobacteria bacterium GSL.Bin1
TATTAGTTCAGGTAGTGGAAATATAGAGGAGTTTGCTTTTATCGATCCTGTGCATCCTACTGCATCCTTTAATGAATTTCTAGCAGCGGAAGCCAGTGAGCAAATTGCTTTAGAGTTTGCTAATTTTGGCATGGCTTAAGGGGTGACAATCAGTTGGAAAATTAGACCGGGGTTGGGTGTTAGGGATCCTTGAAGTTACTGAATCCCTAACCCCGATTCCCGATCCCCTAAAACTTTTCTCATTAACCCGATCATTTTACGATTTCTACTTTAGTGCGACCACTTCTCCTCTTCCCACCAGTTTTGATTGGTTTATGGTAATTTGAAAATCTCTAGATTATTGACAAACAAAGGAGATGCATCATGGCAGGTAGCGAATTAAAAGCAGATCTTTGGCTTACAGAATACATTACCCCTTGGGATATTTATGTGCATGGCATTACGGAAACCTTAGCTTATCAAAAAACAGCTTTTCAGGAGATGTACATTGTTCGATCCGGTGCCTATGGAAAGGGCTTAGTGTTAGATGGGAAATGGCAATCTTCTACCGTGGATGAATATCTATACCATGAAGCGTTAGTCCATCCAGCGATGATCGCGCATGGGAATCCCAAAAAAGTCCTTGTTTTAGGGGGTGGCGAAGGGGCAACGATTCGAGAGGTATTGCGTTGGCATACCGTGGAGAAGGTGAAGATGGTAGATATTGATGGCGAAGTTGTCGCCGCTTGTAAACAACATTTACCGGAAATGCACGCTGGCGCATTTGAAGATCCGCGTACTGAGTTAGTGATTGGAGATGCCCTTGCTGTTTTAGATAGTAGTGAAGAACAGTGGGATGTCGTGATTAGTGACCTCTCTGATCCGATTGAGGAAGGTCCTTCCTTTAAATTATTTACAAAAGAATTTTATGAGAAAGTGAATCGCATTCTAGCGCCTGAGGGGAAGTTTGTTTTACAAGCCGGACCAGTGGCTGATCCTTATATTGCCACTCATGCGCGTTTGGTCAACACCCTGAAAACCGTCTTTGAACATAATATTTCATATACAACGTTTGTTCCTACTTATGGCGAACCGTGGAGTTTAACCTTATCTTCCCATACAACTGTTAACACTCGTCCCGAACCAGAAGTGCTTGATCAGGTATTACAAGAGAAAACAACGGGTGGGTTACGTTTAATTGACGGCATTACTGTTTTAGGATTATTACAAACTCCAGCTTACATTCGTCGCGCGATCGCGCAACATCAAGAAATTTTTACGCTCTCAGAACCGCCCAAATTCTTTGGCAAGGGCGTGAGCAGTGATCCATTACCAAAAACCTAAGTGCAGTGGTCAAAGGGAAAGATGACTTCTGCATGATTCTTCCTCCCCTCTATGCGCTAAAGTACGGTTGAATCTGTTGAGAAGTCGCCGATTAGGCCTTCCTAAACGGGAGGCGCCTGCTACGACCGTTGGTCAAAACTTTGCCTTGCGTCACCACTTGGTCATTGAATAAATGATAAGCGTTCGACAACTTCTTGACTGTAAAGGCGAGAACCACTTTTTGTTCGCTGAGAGGAAGGAATTAAGCCAATCCGTTCATAAAAATAGAGCGTTTGTGGATTCACGCCTAAGTGATGAGAAACGTCGCTAATTTTTAACCCCATTTTTTTCTTTGCGTTCACTGTACCGATCTGTCAAATAATCAACTTGATCTCGTAAAAGTCTAGTGAATTTGTAGAGTTCTTCCATAACATCCACCACGCGATCGCGATAGCGAGAATCCTTCATCGTTCCATCTTCATTGAATTCTTGGTAGGCTTTGGCAACCGAAGACTGATTGGGAATCGTAAACATCCGCATCCATCGTCCCAAAATTCGCAGATTATTCACTGCATTAAAGGACTGCGAACCGCCACTCACTTGCATGACAGCTAATGTTTTCCCTTGTGTTGGTCGTACTGCACCTATACTCAACGGAATCCAGTCAATTTGATTTTTAAGCACGCCAGTAATATTCCCGTGCATTTCAGGAGACGACCAAACCTGACCTTCTGACCATTGGCTTAACTCGCGTAATTCTTGTACCTTGGGATGAGTATCTTCCACTTGTCCGCGCAAGGGAAGTTCATGGGGATGAAAAAATTTAACGTCTGCCCCCATCTCAGTAATAATCCGCGCTGCTTCTTCTGCAAGCAAGCGACTGTAGGAACGCTCTCTTAAAGAGCCATACAAAAATAGAATTTTCGGTGGATGATCAAAGCGGGTCATTATTCATGAATTAATAGGTAAGTTGAATTGACATTAAGCAGTTGTCGCTTAGGAACTGAGTTTGGCAATTAAAGCCTCCACTCGTTCCTTAATTTCATCTCGCACCCGGGGGAAAATTTCTGGTTGTTCTGCAGGATCATCGAGTTGCCAATCTTCAAACTCTTCACGGGTAACCCATTCCGGTGGAAGGTTAACCCCACAGCCACACAGAGAAATGACAACATCAAACTCTTCTGGATTAAATTCACTCAGGGCGTTAGAGGTTTGGTCACTGATATCAATGCCCACCTCTTTCATTGCAGCGATGGCTTCTGGGCGCACTTGACTGGCTTCAAGTCCAGAACTTGCCACACTGATTTGATCACGACCCAAAATTTTTAGAAAACCCTCTGCCATCTGCGATCGCGCTGAGTTTTTTCGACAGACAAACATAACACGCTTCATCAATCTATCTCCTTCATGCCAATGGACGCGCACAACGCGGATCGGTTAACGTCGCTTTCTCGGGTTCGCGAGGGAACCAAAACGCAGTCCGTTTACAAATTTCCACTAACATCAGCATCACAGGAACTTCAATCAGTACACCAACCACTGTCGCTAAAGCCGCCCCAGAATTCAGTCCAAAGAGGGTGACTGCTGTTGCAATGGCAACTTCAAAATGGTTACTCGCACCAATCAAAGCAGCCGGGGCAGCATCTTCGTAAAAGAGCTTCAGTTTCTGGGCTGCGACATACGTGATTAAGAAAATAAAGTTGGTCTGGATAAACAGAGGCACCGCAATCAGTAAAATATGGAACGGGTTACGGACAATTAAATCGCCCTTAAAGGCAAACAGCAGCACAAGGGTAATTAGCAAGGCAGCAATGGAAACCGGACTGAGATATTTCAAAAATACCGTTTCAAACCATTCTCTTCCCTTGTTATGCAAGATCCAACTCCGGGATACCGCCCCAGCTAGTAAGGGCAAACCCACATAAACAAGAACGGAAAGGACAATCGTTTCCCAAGGTACGGTAAGCTTATTCGCTGCTAACAACCAGCGTCCCAGTGGCGCATACAAAAACAGCATTGCCAGCGAGTTAATCGCAACCATGACCAAGGTATGTCCCTGATTACTAAAGGAAAGATAACCCCACATCAGCACCATTGCGGTACAAGGGGCAATCCCCAATAAAATCGCTCCGGCAATATAAGAATCAGCCAAGGCAATTTCTCCCCCTCGAATCATTTCTGTTCCTGAGAGTAAAGGGCGAAACAGCCAGCCTAAGAAAAACTGAGCAAAGACCACCATAGTGAAGGGTTTGATTAGCCAGTTCACCACCAACGTTAAAATGACAGGTTTCGGCGTTTGTGCGGCGCGTTTAGCTTGTCCAAAATCAATTTTGACCATGATCGGATACATCATGAAAAACAGGCAAATCGCGATGGGAATCGAGACTTGGTAAATGCTCATGCGATCCAGCGTGACCGCAATGTTAGGGAACACTCGCCCGAGAATAATGCCTGCAACAATGCACAACGCCACCCAAACCGTGAGATAACGCTCAAAGAAACTCAGCTTTCCCCCTGCCTGAACTGCCCTCGGATTGACCTTCGATTGATTGGTACTCATTTTGTCTTCCTTAGCCGTTTGCTCTCTCAAATATATCAAAAAAACTTGATTTGTAAAGTGAAAACATTAGAGTCGGAGCCAACCATAAATCACTGTTGCTATTCTGCAGGAGGACAAACCCGTGCTGGGAGAATTGAGCTGTAGCGGCGAACCTCTGCCAAATAACGCTCCAGCCTTGCAAATTGGGATAAATTAAGGCTGTAGTACATCCAGCGCCCCTCTTGCCGTCCGGAAATTAAACCGCTTTCTCTTAGAGTTTTCAGGTGAAACGAGAGCTTAGACTGAGCAATATCGAGGCGATCGCACAAATCGCAAACACACATTTCGCGGTTTCTCAGTAGCTCGATGATCTGAACCCGCAATGGGTCAGAGAGAGCCTTGAATCCAAAAACAATTTCGGTTGATGGGACTTGAAGCGTATTCATGATCAATCCAACTTGATTTAATTTTCTCCTTCCAAGCTAGCAGGAGAGCGAAAACTTTCCGGTTCTTTCTCACTGCTTTCGTTCTCTTCATGGATTCATAAAACAAATATTTTTGAAATGATACGATAAAGATATCTACGCTTAGGAGCAAGATGATGAATAAACTGGTCAGCCCTCTAGCAATAGTTTTAGGGGTAGCTGTAGTGACGGTTGGCTGTTCTCCGGAAGCCCAACAACAGCAGCAGCGCCAATCAATCAAAATTGATGGATCAAGCACTGTCTTTCCGATTACCGATGCCATTGCCGACACCTACAACGAGACTCAGGAGGACCCGGTTGAGGTGGATGTGAGCTTTTCCGGGACTGGCGGCGGCTTTGAAAAGTTCTGTGCTGGCGAAACCGATATCAACAATGCCTCCCGTCCCATCCTCGAAGCGGAAATGAAAGCCTGCGATGAAGCTGGCATTCGGTTTTACGAATTGCCGGTTGCTTTTGATGCTTTGACGATTGTCGTCAATCAGGAAAATGATTGGGTTGATACCATTACGGTCGAAGAACTTAAGACCCTCTGGGAACCGAGTGCTGAGGGTCAAGTCACCCGCTGGAATCAGGTCCGCCCCAGCTGGCCAGATCGTCCCATTACCCTCCATGGACCCGGTTTAGATTCGGGTACCTACGACTACTTCGCTGAGGTAATTGTGGGAAAAGACACCCGCAGCGATTTTGCCGCCAGCGAAGATGACGAAATGATTGCTGCAGGAGTAGGCGCAGATCCTAATGCTCTGGGCTATTTCGGATTGGCCTATTATGCCGAGCATCAAGACACTCTCAAAGCCCTGGCGGTTGACAGTAGCAGTGATCCGGTAGAGCCTTCCCCGGAAACGGTCGTGACCGCGGAGTATCAACCCCTATCCCGTCCTCTGTTCATTTACGTCAACTTTGAATCTACCCGCACCAATCCAGCAGTCAATGATTTGGTTCAGTTTTATTTGGAAAATGCGCCAGAAACAGTTGATGAGGTAGGGTATGTTCCGCTGACGGAGGAAGGCTACCACATTGCTTGGATCAATTTTCAGGAAGGGGAAGTGGGATCTGCTTTCGATGGCACTCCCCAGCCCAATTTGACTATTACCGAACTGCTGCGGAAAACCAAACGGTTTTAGCCCACTCAGGAGAACTTAAAACTCAATCGAATACACATCAATTAGGGAGGGAAGGAAACGGGGACAGAGGGTGACAAAGTAAATTTTTTGTTGCCTTTCTCCAAAGAACAAATGACTAATCTTCTTCCATCATCTCGGCAAAGAAATCAATGGTATTTTTCAAAGCAGTAATAAAGTGATCAATTTCTTCTTTCGTGTTGTAGAAATAAAGACTGGCTCTTGCGCTTCCCGCAACGCCTAAAACCGTGTGTAACGGTTGGGTACAATGATGACCCGAACGAATGGCAACCCCTTCATAATCTAATAAGGGGGCTAAATCATTAGCGTGTAGATTTTCCACATTAAATGCTGCTAATGCTGCTCTTCCTTTTCCCTCTGCTGTCGGTTTGGGTCCATAAATTCTTAAATTAGAAAAGTTTTCTAATTGGCGGAACAAATAGGCTGTTAATTCTTCTTCGTAGGCGTGAATTTGATCCATCCCAATTTGACTTAAATAATCCACCGCCGCCCCCAACCCAATGGCTTCCGCGATCGCAGGTGTTCCCGCTTCAAATTTATGAGGGAGTTCCGCACAGGTAAAATGATCTAAGGCAACTTCCCCAATCATTTCGCCACCGCCTAAAAAAGGAGGCATTGCATTTAATAAATCTTCCTTGCCATACAAAAAACCAACCCCAGTGGGACCGCACATTTTATGCCCACTTGCCACTAACCAATCACAACCAATGGCTTGCACATCCACGGGCAAATGAGGCACACTTTGACAAGCATCAATTAATACTTTTGCGCCTTTTTCTTGAGCAAGGCGCGTAATTTCTTCAACGGGATTAATACACCCTAACGTATTAGAAACATGAACCAGCGTCACTAATTTAGTTTGGTCAGAAAGCAGGGTTTTATACTGTTCTAAATCTAAAGTTTCTGCTGCCGTTAATCCAACGTGTTTGAGAACCGCCCCTGTTTTTTGCGCAATCATTTGCCAGGGAACAATATTACTATGATGTTCCATGACCGAGGTGATAATTTCATCGCCGGGTTTCAGGTTATTTAATGCCCAACTGTAGGCGACTAAGTTAATGGCTTCCGTCGCATTGCGCGTGAAAACGATTTCATTGCGAGAGTTGGCATTGACAAATTGGGCAACTTTATCTCTTGCCCCTTCAAACGCTTCTGTTGCTTTCGTGCTGAGGGTGTGTGCCCCCCGATGAACATTAGAATTAGTGTATTCATAATATTCATCTAAGGCTTTGATCACTGATAAAGGCTTCTGAGACGTGGCAGCATTATCAAAATAAATGAGGGGATGCCCATTGATTTCTTGATTCAGAATGGGAAAATCAGCACGCACTTGATTGGCTAAGGAAGGAGTGGTTGCAATCGTCATAGGGTTTAGTGGATAAATCGGTTTTGCAAACAACTAAATAATTGGTCTCGCACGGAAGAAATCGTAATTTCTTCAATAATTTCGGCAGCAAAAGCATTAATTAACAAGTTAGAGGCGGCATTACTATCTAAGCCTCGACTGCGCAAATAGAACAGTTCATCCGCTTCGAGTTGACTAACGGTTGCGCCATGAGAACATTTCACATTATCGGCAACAATGTTTAATTCTGGTTTGGTATCCACATGGGCTTTGTCTGACAACAGGAGGTTTCGGTTGAGTTGGGCTGCATTGGTGAGTTGTGCCGCTTGCGGGACAAACATTTTCCCGTTAAACACCCCTCTTGCGGAGTCATCTAAAATACATTTATGCAACTGATCCGCGCTGCTATGGGGATGACGGAACGCGATCGCGCTGTGGGTATCTAAAAGTTGCTGTCCCTTGCCTAAGGTTAACCCATATAACTTGGTATTTACCTGGGTTCCAGTATGAAACACATCAAAATCATGACGGGAAATCTGTCCGCCTAAACTCACTGGATATGCCGTATAGCGACTATCTTGGGCTTGGGTAACTGCCGTTTTCGCAATGTGGAAACTATTTAACGCTTCGTCTTGTAAGCGAATATGATTCACTTGGGCGTTACCCGCTAGCCACACTTCACTCACGGGATTACACAAATAGGGTGCAGCCTTCTCAGACGAAAGACTCGCATATTGTTCAATCAAATTCACCTTGGCACTCGTTTCCGCCACCACCAGCAAACGCGGTTGAATAAGCTGCGGCGTATCATTGCCGACAGCTAAAAAGAGCACCTGTATTGGCGATTCAACTTCAGTATTTGGTGCCACCCAAAGCACTGCTGTATCTTCAAAGCCAGCCGTATTCAACGCCGTAAATAACTCTTCTCCCCCTTCTTGCTGAGTGAGATAGTCAGTGACTTGCGACTGCTGATGAACATCCAAAGTTGCTAAGTTCGTGAGAGTTACACCAGCCGGGAGGTGATCAAGTTGCGAGAGTTCAGCACAAAAGCAACCATTGACAAAGACTAACCGCGCTTGGGAAGCTTCAGGAACAATAAACGGTGATACACTATCTGGTTTGAGATCAACCGTTTGGCTTCTTTGAAACTGATAATCCAGTAAGGGGGATAAATCGGTAAAGCGCCATTCTTCATCTTTGCGGTGAGGAAAGCGAGATTCTGCAACCCAGTTGGCTGCCTCCTGCTGTCGTTTTTCCAGCCACGCCGTAAAGGTGGATTCCTCTTCCGTCACGACATTGCCATGACGTTGACGTAACAAATGGTTGAGGAAGTGATCTTGATTGGCAAGTTGATCCTGAGAAGAAACTGACATACTCATCCCTAAGCCGTAACCTCCTGTTGTGGGGCGTACTGTTCATACAACCAGTCATAGCCATTTTCTTCGAGTTGTAGGGCTAACTCTTTACCGCCACTGGTAATGATTTTTCCGTCTACCATGACATGGATATAATCCGGTTCAACATAATTTAACAAACGCTGATAGTGGGTAATCATCACCGTTGCATTATCAGGGGTTGCCAACTGATTCACCCCATTCGCAACAATTTTTAAAGCATCAATATCTAAACCGGAATCGGTTTCATCCAAAATTGCTAGACTAGGTTCTAGCAGAGCCATTTGTAAAATCTCGTTGCGTTTCTTCTCTCCGCCGGAGAAACCTTCGTTCAAACTCCGTTCTAAGAAGCTGGGATCCATCTTGACGATTTCCAGCTTTTCTTCCACTAAGTCTTCAAAGTCAAAGGCATCGATCTCTTCTTTCCCTTGCGCTTTACAATGAGAATTATAAGCCACGCGCAAAAAGTCTAAGTTACTGACTCCAGGAATTTCTAAAGGATATTGAAACGCCAAAAAAAGACCTTTTAAAGCCCGTTCATCGGGTTCTAATTCCGCAATGTTTTCTCCTTTATAAGTAATCTCTCCTGAAGTGATTGTATAGTCAGGATGACCCGCCAAAACTTTGGAAAGGGTACTTTTGCCCGACCCATTCCGTCCCATAATAGCGTGAATTTCACCGGCTTTTACTTCTAGATTAACCCCTTTTAGAATTGGGATATCTTCAACTTTGGCGTGTAAATTTTTAATCGATAAAATAACTTCACTATTTTCTTTAATCATATTTTTTTATTTATTTTTTATTTGTTCACAGGAAAACGATTGAAGGAGAAGAAGAAGTTGAATGACAGCTTTCCAATTCCCCTTCTATCGAATTACACGAATGACCAACTTCGACAAGCTCAGTTTCCATGACTGATGACCAATGACTAACCTACCGAATTTTCCAACTTCAACGCCAGCAATTTATCTGCTTCTGCTGCAAATTCCATCGGTAACTGATTGAACACTTCTTTACAGAAACCGCTGACAATCATCGAAACGGCATCTTCTTCCGAGATTCCCCGTTGGGCAAAATAGAAGAGTTGGTCTTCGCCAATTTTTGCGGTAGAGGCTTCATGTTCCACTTTCGTGCGGTTATTATCCACTTGAATGTAGGGGAAGGTATTGGCTTCTGCTTGATCGCCAATTAACATCGAATCACACTGGGAGTAATTGCGCGCACCATCGGCTTTCGGTCCCATTTTCACTAAGCCCCGATAACTATTTTGGGAATGACCGGCGGAAATGCCTTTCGAGATAATGGTACTTTTGGTATTTTTCCCAATGTGGATCATTTTGGTACCGGTATCAGCTTGCTGATAATTATTGGTTAAGGCAATGGAATAGAATTCTCCGACGGAGTTATCTCCCGCTAAAACGCAACTGGGATATTTCCAAGTCACCGCAGAACCGGTTTCGACTTGTGTCCAAGAGATTTTAGAGTTTTTCCCTTTGCAGAGTCCACGTTTGGTCACAAAGTTATAGATGCCGCCTTTTCCTTCTTCATCCCCAGCAAACCAGTTTTGAACCGTGGAATATTTAATATCCGCATCATCCAACGCCACGAGTTCCACAATAGCAGCGTGTAGCTGGTTAGAATCGTACATGGGCGCAGTACAGCCTTCTAAATAGCTAACAGAAGCCCCTTCTTCGGCAACGATTAAAGTCCGTTCAAATTGTCCCGCTTCGTCGGTGTTGATGCGGAAATAAGTAGAGAGTTCCATGGGGCATTGTACCCCTTTCGGAACGTAAACAAATGACCCATCACTAAATACTGCCGAGTTTAGCGCAGCAAAGAAGTTATCGCCACTAGGAACCACACTGCCAATGTATTTTTTCACCAGTTCGGGATATTCTTGGAGGGCTTCGGAAATGGAACAGAAAATGACTCCTTCTTCAGCCAGTTTTTCTTTGAACGTAGTGGCAACGGAAACGCTATCAAAGATGGCATCTACGGCAACATTGCCCAGACGTTTTTGTTCGGAAAGGGGAATGCCTAACTTTTCAAAGGTTTCGAGGAGGGCAGGATCAACTTCGTCTAAACTTTCTTTCTTCTCTTCTTTCTTTTTTGGCGCGGAATAGTAAATAATATCATTAAAATCAATGGGCTTATAACCGACGTGCGCCCAGTTCGGTTCTGTCATGTTCAACCATTGACGGTAGGCTTTGAGGCGGAAGTTCAACATGAACTCAGGTTCGTTTTTCTTCGCTGAGATCATGCGAATAATGTCTTCATTTAGTCCACGGGGTAAGGTTTCGGTTTCAATGTCGGTGACAAAACCGTATTTGTAGGGTTGGTTGAGTAAGGTTTTGGTTGCAGTCATGGACGTTCGTGTTTCCTCAATTAAGCTAACTAAGCGTCGTTTTTATACTTTCTTTGGGATCGCTTCCCTTCTCAGGTGAGCGACTTACGAAACGTATTTGTTGTTTAACTATTTTTAGGCTACATTAACAACAAAGATGTTGTCAAACTATTTTAAGATTGGAGGCGATCGCGCAGATGATGCAAAAAACCATGACCGCAACCCGCCAGAGTTCAACGAAACAGGGAATTCTCAGGTATATTCTCAAGCAAGGACAAGCCACAGCCCAGGATTTAGCCCAAAGACTTGAGATTAGTCCCCAAGCGACCCGCCGACACTTAAAAGAATTGGAGTCTGAAGGCTTAGTGTATTACGAAGCGGTACAAAATGGAATGGGACGCCCCCAATATCTCTATCAATTGAGTGACCAAGGGCGCGATCACCTCCCCCATGATTATGGCGAATTTGCTGTTTCTTTTCTCCATACTCTTGCCGAAACCGCCGGAGAAGAACAAGTTCAAGCCGTTTTAGAAAAACAATGGCAGCGCAAAGCCGATGATTATCGCGATCGAATCGGTAGCGGAGACTTAGAAGAACGAATCGCTAAGTTGGTCGAATTACGACAAGCAGAAGGCTATATGGCAGAGTATCATCCCTTGGAAGAGAATCAAGATACGACCCAACCCAAGTTTTTCTTATTTGAACATAACTGTGCTATTGCTAGCGTAGCTGAGTCTTACCCGAGTGTTTGCGGACATGAGTTAGAGATGTTTTCCGCTGTGCTTCCTGATTGTACTGTAGAGCGGACACACTGGTTGTATCACGGAGAACATCGCTGTGGCTATCTCATTCAATTAAAAGTTAGTCATTAGTCATTGGTTATTCATCATTGGTTCAGATTGAGACTTGATGGGCTGAGGGTCACAGGAAATTGTTTTACGATCTATTAAGTGAACAACTAAGGGCAAAAGACAAAGGACAAATCATCATGACACAAGATAGTTCCATTCAATTTCTAACCGAAGAAGAATCGTTAGATGTTGATAAAGCCTTACTTTCTTCGCCAGAAAAGTTCTTAACCCGATTAACCATTTCTTCTTTACGATTACTGAAAACGATCGCGCAAGAGGAAGGAGTAGCCGTAGAAGAGTTGACCCCAGAACAGATTATTGCCTGGTTTGAAAAGGATGGCAAAATTAGGCGAGAACAAGGCATTGAAGCAGCAACCTTGAAGTGGTAGTTTCGAGAGTTAATCGCTGATCACTCTGGATTCGTTCAGATAGTAATATTTTAGACGTCAGACAGAACCCCAATTTCTTAAAAGTTAACAACATCAGCGGAATCAAGGATCACACAGCAGATCACGATCCAATTGATGTTGCAATCGCTTCCTGTGCCATTGTTGCCAAAGTAGTATCTGAGGCTTGGGGTAAATGGTAATAATTCCCTGCTGCTTGTTCCGCCATCTCCTGAGCTAACCCGGAAGAAATGTATTTTCGCTCGGTATCAATGACGAGCAGCTGCATCCCTAAGGCACGAATTCGGGCAGCAATATCAAGTAGTTCTGCCCTGAGATCCGGTTGTTCTTCTGCCGATAAGGGTTGACCGACGGATCGCGAGAGCGGAATATTCCCGCGACCATCAGTAATGGCAACAATCACGACTTGGCTAACATCTTTGCTTTGTCTGGCATTAGAACCGAGTCGCACTGCCTGTGCCAGGCCGTGGGCGAGGGGTGTCCCCCCACCACAGGGAAGCAGGTCTAGCCGACGACGTGCAGCAGCGATCGCGCGCGTTGGCGGCAGTAAAACCTCTGCTCGTTCCCCGCGACAGGCAATCAAAGCAATCTGATCGCGATGCTGATAAGTTTCATTCAAAAGCCGTAGGGTTGCGCCTTTTGCCGATTCCATCCGGTTCAGCGCCATTGATCCCGAGGCATCAACCACAAAAACCACCAGTGCTTTGGCTTTGCGCGCTAACCGCTTCACCCGCAAATCTTCTTGTTTAATAATGACCCGACGTTCGGGATGGCGACGATGACGAGGCTTCTGATACGGTGCAGCTGCCCGTAGGGTGGCATCTACAGCAACCCGTCGCACTTCTCCTTTGGGAAACATGGGTTTGACATAACGCCCGCGATCTTGTGAGTAAATTAAACTACGCCCACCCGATTGACCGCGACGACGACGCGCCATCAGACCAAAGTTGAGTAACATAGCATCTAGCGCCACATTCTCTGGAGCAATTACCAACTCTGCCGGCACGGTTTCAGTTTCTTCGGGAGGGGTCTCTTCTGGCGTTTCCTTATCTGACTCCGATTCGGAGGCTTCGGGAGGGGGTGAGGGAGGCGGAGTCGGCGGTGTTGGCGGTTCTGGACTAGGAACAATCGTTGCTCTGGGAACAATTGCTAGTTGAACTGCAATTTGTAAGTCTTCGCTGTTCACTTCCACTCTCCCGGAGAGCGCAGCGTGAGCTTTAGCAATACGGACAGCAGAAATTTCGCCACGATGACCTTCAATTTGGAAGCGTTCGGCTTCTGCCACTAGGGATGCCATTTGTTCTTGCGCGATCGCGACCTGGGGGAGCAACTCCCGCGCCAGGGCAATTTGCAGTTTCAGTTCATCAATGTCGTCAGCATAGTGCTGAATAAAGCAGTAGGGTGCATTTTGAAAGGCAACCACACTTTCAACCCCCATCACCCGTTGCTTTACGGTTAAGGGGGTGTCTGCCGAGATCCCGATCGCGAAAAGATCCAGCAGCTGCGCTCTTAGCTCTTTCTCTTCCGGATTATACGTGGCAATTACCAGGGGTTGACAAGGATGCTCAAAACTAATTCCTTCCCGCTCAACCCAATTACGCCCCTGAGTCAAAATGGTTAATAAGAGGTTGGTGATACTGTCATCGAGTAAGTTAATTTCGTCGATGTAGAGAACGCCCCGATGGGCTGCTGCCAGTAAGCCCGGTTGAAAGACCGTTTCTCCCTTCTCAATCGAGCGTACCACATCCACAGACCCCAATAAGCGATCTTCAGTCACCCCTAAAGGAACTTGTACAAAAGGGGTTGGTTTAACTTCAATTTCCGGGGATAAGTTTCGATTCGCTTCTAGCGTCCAATCGTCCCACTCCTCAGGATGCTGTGGATCGCAGTTGCAACAAGACCCTTTCACCACTTCGATGGGCGGTAATAAAGCGTGTAACCCTCTCGCCAGAACGGTTTTTGCGGTTCCTCTTCGTCCCGCGATCGCGACACCGCCTAAACTCGGATCAACGGCTGCCAACAATAATCCCAATTTAATCAAATCCTGATTGACCACTGCTGGTAAAGGAAAAGCGACTGGGGAAAAGGATAATTCTGGTGATTTCGCTTCTCTCACTCCTACGTCCGATTGACTCATTGTTTTTCCCCTGAGACCCATTTCTATTGTCTCTCATTGAGTTCGGGATAGAGTTGAGTGCTTAATCCTGTGATAAATACTGATCAATCGCGATCGCGCAGGAAAAGGCGGTAAGATCCCCCTTGAGCCTTCGGCTTTAACGGGAGTCCTCTCGCGCTATTAAGATAGAAATAGTAGTTATTAATGATTTGTACTCGCCTCTTTACAATTATGATTAGCCTAGAGCAAGTGGAAACAATGATCAAAAACCAACTCCCCGATGCCAAAGTGAAAGTGCAAGATCTCACAGGTGGCGGTGATCACTTAGAAGCGATCGTTATTTCCTCAGAATTTGAGGGAAAAACTCGAGTTAAACAACATCAAATGGTTTATGGGGCGTTACAAGATGCCATGGCATCAGAAGCGATTCATGCCCTTGCCTTAAAAACCTATACCCCTACGGCGTGGGAAAAAGCAGATCAAACCGTTTAAAAGTTATTGTGGAACTAAAATCGAAAGCATAGAGTTGATTATGGCACCGGAAGTTAAACAACGCATTGAAGATTTAATTAATAGCAACAAAGTTTTTGTCTTTATGAAGGGGACGAAATTGATGCCCCAATGTGGCTTTTCTAATAACGTCGTACAAATTTTAAATGTGATGGGCGTGCCCTACGAAACCTACGATGTTTTAGATGATCCGGAAGTGCGTCAAGGGATTAAAGAATATTCCAACTGGCCAACCATTCCGCAAGTTTATCTGAATGGAGAATTTGTTGGCGGTTGCGATATTATGATTGAGCTGTATCAAAATAATGAACTGCAGCAAATGCTAGAAGTTGCACTGGCCTCTTAATTTTGACGAAATAAAATACCAACCTTGAGAAGAGTAACTAGTGATTGTATTCTAGTTGATGTCACTAGTTACTTTCTCGCAACTGGCGATGCTAGAAGAAATAGCTAGTAAAAATCAGGTTCTGGTAAGACTTGTTCAAAATTCGATTGGTCGCGCAGGAATCTGATTGCTTCTTCTTCTAAACGGTTTAACTGATAGGGTTCGAGAACATTGGTTGAGCGCAAACCAGCGAGGTAACCATCAACATAGAGACGCAGTTCATTAAAACGATAACCGCGATGCCAATAATCAACCATCGCATCAGTCAAATGTTGGTAGTGACGAACGGCTTGAGAATCTTGGAGCATGGCTATAAAATGAACCTTAATACTAGGATTGTACCCCTATCTTATGCCAAAAATTAAGATCAAACCGTGAGGAGTGCCCCACGGTTGATTGATTATCTAAAAATTGCTCATCGGATTGATTAGGATTTCCATTTTTGAGCAACAACTTCGGCCAGATCAACAACGCGCTGAGAGTAGCCCCATTCATTGTCGTACCAAGCAATTATTTTCACAAAGTCGCCATTCATCACCATTGTCAAGCTACCATCTACAATCGAGGAGGCATCGTTTCCACGATAGTCAGAAGAAACAAGTGGTAATTCTGTGTATTCAATAATCCCTTTCATTGAGCTATTAGCTGCTTCATCTAGGACTTCATTGACCTGTTCCGCGATCGTCGGTTTTTCCACCTGAGCCACAAAATCAACCACAGACACGTTAGGAGTCGGAACCCGCATCGCAATGCCGCTTAATTTTCCTTCTAGTTCAGGAATAACCAGTGCAACTGCTTTAGCAGCACCAGTGCTGGTGGGAACGATATTAACGGCTGCTGCTCGAGCGCGACGAAGATCACGGTGGCTGGCATCAAGAATCCGTTGGTCTCCAGTATAACTATGGGTTGTGGTCATCATACCTTTGACAACGCCAAAGTTTTCATGAAGGACTTTCACCACAGGTGCCAGACAGTTGGTTGTACAGCTGGCATTACTAACAACATTATGCTTATCGTGATTGTATTCTTCGTGGTTGACCCCGACAACATAGGTGCCAATATTTCCTCCCTTACCAGGGGCAGTAATTAATACCTTCTTCGCGCCAGCAGCAATGTGTTGAGCAGCTTTTTCCTCAGAAGTAAACACACCAGTAGACTCAATAACTAAGTCGATATTCCATGAATCCCAAGGTAAGTTCATGGGATTGCGATCAGAGCAACACTTGATGGTTTTTCCGTCTACTGTAATCGTATCTTCGTCATAGGTGATCTCGGCTTTGAGATTCCCTAACATAGAGTCGTACTTTAGCAAATGGGCATTGGTTTTTGGGTCAGAGGTATCGTTAAGACCAACAACTTCTAAACCTGTATTTTCACGTTCTAACCAGCAACGTAAAAAGTTGCGTCCAATGCGCCCGAATCCGTTAATGGCTACTCTAATCACTATCTATTCGCCCCCTTACTGAAGCTCAATAACATTAATTTATTCTTAACGACACTGATCATACCGTAAAGTCTGTACCATACAAAAGATTAACCGTCATTGGTTTTTAACAACGAGGTGGCTCTATTTCCGAGGCAAACCATTACAATGCTTAGAAATCATCCATTTAAACTTGACAATGTCCTTCCTTTTTGTTTATATCTGAGTCGGAATTCTCGAAGAGAAACACATGGAGAACATTCAAGACTGATTTAAGTATTTGACGGGAAGTTGATTTTTTCACAAATATTGTATGATTGTTAGTCAATAACTGAAGTGTTTTTATCTTCAATCAGTAACAAGATCTGCTTCGTTTCTCTTTTCGCAATTGGTTAGTTGCTCGTCACTGACCATTTAAGTTTTCTAATCAAATAGATTGCGTTTTATTAAAACAATATCCCTTTGGGTGTGGTGTCTGAGGAAGTTTAATGAGTTGCTCAAATTCAGTTGATTTTAAGGGTAAGCCTTTTCATTTCATTGGTATTGGTGGCATTGGCATGTCAGCATTAGCCTATATTTTAGCCAAACGTCAGGTTCCGATTACTGGGTCAGATTTACGTTCTACTCATATTACCGACCGTCTCAGGGCAGTAGGGGCTCATATTTTTTCATCTCAAGATGGAAAAAATTTAGATTATTTTTTGTCTGCTGATTCCAAAATTCCGAACCAAAGTTTATTGCCACAGGTCATTTGTTCGACAGCGATTCATCCCGATAATAGTGAGTATCAAGCAGCTTTAGTAAGGGGATGTCCGATTTTTCACCGTTCCGATGTGTTGGCTAGCTTGGTGGCAGAATATGACAGTATTGCGGTAGCTGGAACACACGGTAAAACAACGACGAGTAGTTTACTGGGTTATGTTTTATTACAGGCAGGCGTTGATCCGACAGTGGTTGTAGGAGGGGAAGTTTCAGCGTGGGAAGGAAATGCTCGCGTTGGTCAAGGACGTTATTTAGTGGCAGAAGCAGACGAGTCCGATGGTTCTCTCGTGAAGCTAACCCCCGCCATTGGCATTGTGACCAATATTGAATTGGATCATCCGGATCATTACCAGAGTTTATCGGCAGTCGTAGATATTTTCCAAACGTTTGCTCAACAAACCCAGACCTTAGTCGGATGTATTGACTGTGAAACCGTACGAGAAACCCTACAACCAGACATTACTTATAGTCTGAAGCCACAACAAGGGGCGGACTATACTGTAACGGATGTTATTTATCATGGACAGGGCGCAACGGCAACCGTTTGGGAACACGGGAAAGCATTAGGACAAGTTCAGTTAAAGTTATTGGGCAGCCATAATTTAAGTAATGCCTTAGCCGTTATTGCCACCGCGCGAAAAATTGGAATTGAGTTTGAGGTGATTGCGAGCGCGATCGCGCAATTTATAGGGGCCAAACGGCGGTTTGAAATCTATGGTGAAGAAAATGGCATTCTCTTTGTGGATGACTATGCCCATCACCCCAGTGAACTAGTGGCAACCCTTGCTGGGGCTAAATTACGCGTGGAGAGTCAACAAGCACAACGCCTCGTTGCCATTTTTCAACCCCATCGCTACAGTCGGACGGCTGCTTTTTTACAAGAATTTGCCACGGCTTTCAAAGCTGCAAATTTAGTGGTTTTAACAGACATTTATAGTGCCGGAGAATTGCCCACTGATATTAATGGGGAACAATTAGCACAGTTGATGGTTCAACATCATCCAGATGTAATTTATCACGGCGATCTATCTTCTCTCTCCGAGCGCCTCCGAACCCTTTTACGTCCGGGTGATATTGCACTGTTTCTTGGCGCCGGTAATCTCAATCAAATTATTCCTGAAACCATGGCTCGTGTAACCGCAAAAAAAGCAGCATGACACTCTATCTTCCTGATACCAACTGTATCCTGCAATCGCAAGTTTCTCTAGCGACTCATACCTCCTTGCGTGTGGGTGGTACCGCTGAATGGTATGTCGCCCCCCAAAACAGCGAACACCTGCAAAGGAGTTTGCAATGGGCCCAACAAGAACACTTACCTGTTACTTTTTTAGGAGGCGGTTCTAATTTACTGATTAGCGATCGCGGCTTACCCGGTTTAGTAATTAGTGCTCGTTATTTTCGCAACTTAACCATTGACGAAGAAAGGGCAACGATTACTGCCGCTGCTGGTATGCCCCTAGCAACAGTCGCTTGGAAAGCAGCAAAACGCGGTTGGAGTGGCTTAGAGTGGGCAGTGGGCATTCCGGGAACCGTGGGGGGATCGGTGGTCATGAATGCTGGTGCGCATGGGGCTTGTATGGGAGATGCCTTGCTGGAAGTGGCGATCCTTACCATTGAAGGTCAAATTGAACGCCTGACTCCCACTGACTTAGAGTTTCGTTATCGTACCTCTAACTTACAAAATCGTCCCCGTTGGGTTATGGAAGCAACCTTTCAACTCCATCCTGGGTATGCTAAAGAGGCAATTACTGCTCAAACTCGTGCCAACTTGAATCAACGGCGTAATAGTCAGCCCTATAATAAACCCAGTTGCGGCAGCGTTTTCCGGAATCCTCAAAATCGGGCAGCCGGTTGGCTGATTGAACAAGCAGGGTTAAAAGGCTATCAAGTCGGCGGAGCGCAAGTGGCTCATCGCCATGCCAATTTTATCCTCAATTGTGGGCAAGCCACCGCTCAAGATATCTACAATGTGATTCAACACATACAGGAAAAAGTCGAGCAGCAATGGTCAATTTTATTGCAACCAGAAGTTAAACTATTGGGTGAGTTTTAAAGTTAAATCATTGAGACATAGGTTGATTAATCATGACAGAAGGAAAAGGTTTTGGCTTCGGCTTAGGCAAAATGAAGGAATTACGGGATGCCTTTGCTAAAGCGCAGCAAGTGCAACAAGGGGCGCAAGAACTCCAAGAAGAATTGGAGCAAATGAATATTGAAGGACAAAGCAGCGATGGTACAGTGAAAGTCGTGATGAGTGGCAATCAAGAACCCCGTAGTGTCGAAATTTCTCCAGAAGCGGCGGAGAAGGGTGCAGATGCGCTCTCAGAACTGGTGACAGAAGCGGTCAAAGATGCTTATAACAAATCCACTGAAACCATGCGCGAAAAAATGGAAGCCTTAACCAGTGGCTTACAACTCCCTGGAATGTAAACTGCCCTAGGAAAGTGAACGAGAGGATGATCAAAAGAGTGTCGATACCAGATGAGATTGCCTTTTGACCCTCTCACCAGACCTTCCAGTGAATGATTAGCGATTTATATCAGTGTTGTTTTCAAATCAAGTTAACCAAAAACAGAAATTTGGCTAGGATTAGTTAGCGCGATCGCGCTAACTTTTATTGTGGGATTCCCATACGACAACCCAGTCATTTGGGCAGAGTTTAGGCAGCGGCTGAGGGAATCTTTGTGGTTTTTCCAGGCTTTGGGATGGGTGGATTGATGAGATGACACCTGATCGTTGGGAAAAGGCAGGGTCTTTAATTGGGTTGGTTGGGGTTTGGGTGATCATTTATGCTCCTAGTAATTAGGAACTATATCATTTTCGATAAGATAGAAATGCCGTATTGTAAAGTTTTATGACAACAACAACCACTCCTTCCACTCAAACCCAACTTCCCCCGCTCATTCCCCGTTCACTGCTATTTGGTAATCCCAAACGAGCTCGTCCTCGTCTTTCTCCGGATGCCAAATACATGGCCTATATTGCCCCTGATGAGAAAGATGTTTTACAAGTCTGGGTACGAACCATTGGTCAAACTGATGACCGGCAAGTGACTCAAGATAAAAAACGCGGGATTCGGGCTTATTTTTGGACCTATAAACCGGATCAACTGATTTATCTACAAGATGCTGATGGTGATGAAAACTTCCACCTCTACGCGGTTGACCTCGCCAAGAACATTGTTCGCGATTTAACCCCCTTCCAAGGTGTGAAAGCGCAACCGATTGATCTCGACCCGGAAACCCCTGATGAAGTATTAGTGGGGTTAAACTTGAATAATGCTCAAAAATTTGATGTTTATCGCATCAACTTGAATAATGGGGCGGTGGAATTTGATACCGATAACCCCGGCAATATTGTCAGTTGGACCGCAGATGCCCAATTCCAAGTGCGAGCTGCCGTTGCAGCCACTCCTGATGGGGGATCTGATTTACTGTATCGGGAGACGCCCGATCAAGACTGGGAACTGTTACGCCATTGGAGTGCAGACGATGAAGGCGGTGCCCTGAGCTTTTCTAAGGATAGTAAAACCCTTTATTTGGTTGGTTCCCATGAGGCAAATGCGCAACGGTTACTGTCTCTCAATTTAGAAAATCGAGAAGAAAGCGTTATTGCTGCGGATGAACAGTATGATGTGGGAGATGTTTTAATTCATCCTACCCAACGGCATATTGAAGCGGTCTCGTTTTATAAAGATAAAGAAGAATGGCAAGTTTTAGATGACGCGATCGCGCCAGATTTTCAAGTGCTGCGCCAACTGCGTGAGGGAGAATTTGGCATTGCCAGTCGAGATTTAGCGGATCAAAATTGGCTCGTTGCTTATCTTACCGATGATGGACCCGTTTATTACTACCACTATCGTCGCGACACCCAAAAAGCCGAATTTCTTTTTACCAATCAACCGGAATTAGAAGACCTGCCCTTAGCGAAAATGGAACCCATTGCTTATCAAGCGAGAGATGGCTTAACCATTCATGGCTATTTGACGACACCGGTTGGGGTAGAAGCTCAACACTTACCCACTGTTTTATATGTCCATGGCGGTCCCTGGGCGCGGGATACCTGGGGTTATAACCCAGCGGTACAATGGTTGGCGAACCGCGGTTATGCGGTCTTACAGGTGAACTTCCGCGGGTCAACGGGCTATGGTAAAGACTTTCTCAACGCTGGTAATCGCCAGTGGGGCGGTACGATGCACAATGATCTGATTGATGCGGTGGAATGGTTAAAACACAAAGGCATTGCTGACCCGAATCGGATTGCGATTATGGGCGGTTCTTATGGGGGATACGCTACTTTAGCGGGACTGACGTTTACCCCAGATGTCTTTGCCTGTGGCGTTGATATTGTCGGACCGTCTAACTTAATTACCCTCATCAACAGTGTTCCTCCCTACTGGAAACCAATGATGTCAATGTTTGCCCATCGCGTTGGGGATATTGAAACGGAAGAAGACTTTTTGCGGTCTTGTTCGCCTCTGTTCTACGCCGATCAGATTAAAAAGCCTTTACTCATTGGTCAAGGCGCCAATGATCCGCGGGTAAAACAAGCCGAAAGTGAGCAAATTGTTGCGGAAATGCGAGAAAAAGGCAAGCCTGTGCAATATGCCCTTTATACTGATGAAGGACATGGCTTTGCTCGTCCTGAGAACCGGATGCACTTCTACGCGATCGCGGAAAACTTCTTAGCAGAGTATTTAGAGGGTCGTGCGGAAGCCGTCGGAGAAATTGAAGGGCATTCTGGCATTGTTAGCTAGTCTGTTTTGATCCCAACTCTCCTGTGGAGAAACGGTGATTCTTCCCCACACTTTGCCAAAATCTTCTTCTTGTCAGTTATTATGGTTAACAGAAGAATCATAAAAAAATCTTTAAAGCGAGAGGTGAAGACAAGTTATGGATTGGCGAATCGTGATTGTGCTTGCTCCTGTAATCTTAGCTGCGAGTTGGGCTTTATTTAATATTGGTGCAGCAGCCATTAGACAAGCACAAGATTTTCTGAATAATCAGAATACTTAACTTTAATTGAGTTGATCGAAAAAAGTCGTTGTTTCTACAAAGAGACAGCGACTTTTTAATTGAGTCATTGGTCATTCCCTCTCTCACTGAGAAGAGAGGGCAAAATTGAGTCGCTAAACGTTAACGGCTTCAACGCCTTGTTCTTTATCAATGAAGTCTTGGACGCGTTGACGATATTCTCGCAACGTATTATCAACCCAGTCGCGATCATCGCCATTGGCAAAAATATGAACCAATGGCTCGCCCGCATCAGGGAGTACCAAGACCCAATCATCATTTTGAGGATTGATCACTTTGACACCATCAATTAATTCCAACTGATCCGTGGGATGAGTTTCTACTAAATAGCGCATTAAAGCTCCTTTGACCGTCCAAGGACACCGCATGGTGTAAGATTTATGACAAACTCGGGGCAATTCAGTGCGAATTTCAGCAAGTGAGCGCTCCTGTACTGTCAACATTTCAATCAGTTTGGCAATGCAGAACATGGCATCAAAGCCGGGGTGCAATTCTGGGAAAATAAACCCAGTTTCTCCACTTCCGCCGAGCACAACATTAGAGTTCTCTTGAGCTGCTTCCATGAGAGCAGTCGGACTGGCTTTGGTGCGAATTACTTTTCCATCATGACGACGGACAATCTGTTCGACCGCACTTGAGGCATGAACGGGTACAACAATCGTACTGCGAGGATGAGCGGTCATCATCATATTCACCATCAACGCTGTGAGAATTTCACCGCGAATCGGTAAACCGGCTTCATCCACTAAAATCAGTTGTTCGCCATTGGCAGCAACTTGGACCCCCATATTGGCTTTCAAGGCTTCTACCACCTGACCCAGTTCATTGAGTAAGGTTTCTCGTTCTTCATTAGATAAAGCCGTTTGGCTAAGACTCGCATTTAAGACCACAGCATCGCAGCCAAATTTACCTAAAAGCAAGGGTAAAACTGCCCCCGAAACCGCATAGGCATAATCGATGACTACTTTTGCCCGACTGTTATTCACCGCTTGGACATTCAGGTGTTTTTCAAAGCTATGACTATAGACATCTAAGACTTGCGTCGGATAGAAGACTTCGCCAATTTCAGGAATGGCTGCCCGTCGTAAATCTTCCTTAAAGTAAGCCCCTTCAATTTTCTTTTCTTTGGCTTTAGTGATATTAATCCCTTGCTCATCGACAAACTCGATGAGGAGATGATCATGGCGACTCGGGTGTAAACGCACATGAATGCCACCAACCACTGACATTGTAGGAATCGTGGTGCGAGTAATCGGAATCGCTGAGGCTTCTAAGTTTTGGACATTGACCCCCGTTGACATTAACCCAGAGACAAGTGATCGCGTTACCATCCGGGAAACACTCCGCTGATCGCGAGAGACACTCACTGTTGCGCCTGTTTTCAGGGTCGAGCCATAAGCTGCCCCTAACTTAACTGCAAATTCAGGCGTAATGTCAATATTAGCAATGCCGGTAACGCCTTGCTGCCCAAATAAATTCCGTTGCGCCATATTCCCCCAAATTAGGTTGATATTTAATGTTGCGCCTGACTCAATTTGTTTACTGGGCCAGACTCTTACCCCTTGGCTAATTTGGGCTTCTTCACCGACGGTGCATAATGGACCTAGGGTTACACCCTCTTGGATATGGGCGCGTCGATCAACTCTTACCCCTCTCGAAATGGAGCAAGCCCAAATGTGTGCTTGTTCGCCAATAATCACCCCATTCCAAAGAATAGGACTTTTGAGATCCGCTTCTGCGCCAACAGTGACATTATCACCAATAACTGTTCCTGCTTCGATATTGACTCGTGGTCCAATTCGACAGTTATCGCCAATTAGAACCGGCGGTTGAATATTGGCACTGGGGTCAATCACCGTATTTTCTCCAACCCAAACCCCTGGTGATTGTTCCTCATAAGCAAAATCAATCTTCACTTTTTGATGGAGCGCATCATACTGGGATTCTCGATAAGCTTCTAAGTGCCCAACATCACACCAATAATCGTCAGCAATATAGCCATACATGGGTTCCCCTTTGTCTAGCAGCAAGGGAAAGAGATCTTTTGAGAAATCACATTCCTCATTTTGAGGTAGATACTGTAAAACTTCCGGTTCTAGGATATAAGTTCCTGTATTAACGGTATCAGAAAAAATTTCACTACTCGAAGGTTTTTCTAAAAAGCGTTGAATCCGATTTTCTTGATCGGTAATGACCACCCCAAATTCAACCGGGTTCGGAACACGTGATAAAATTAACGTTGCTTTCGATTGATTCTGTTTATGGAATTTTATCGCTTCGGAAAGGTCAAAGTCGGTCATGGTATCACCACTGATGACGAGGAAGGTGTCATCGAGGAGTTCTTCCACATGTTTAACACAACCAGCAGTGCCTAAGGGTTGGTCTTCTTCCACCGAATATTCCATGTGTATCCCAAATTCACTACCATCCCCAAAATAGTCGCGCATCACGTCGGGAAGATAGTGTAAGGTGGCGATAACTTCATGAATGTTGTGGCGTTTGAGTAAATTGATGATGTGTTCTGCCATGGGACGATTAAGAACCGGTACCATCGGCTTGGGCAGGTCACAGGTCAAGGGTCGCAGTCTAGTTCCAGACCCTCCAGCCATTAGTACTGCGCGCATAAAACCTCCTTGAGATTACGAAAAAAGTTAAGGGATTCGAGATGCAATTTAATCTTTAGATTTCCCCTGAGTTTAAGATCAGCCTAAGCGATAATATCTTGTTAAATTTTGCTTTCTCATCTTCCCTGTGCAATATTTTCTCTGATTACTACTAAATTAAGGAACATTGGAGTCAACAGACAATTGATAATTGAGTTTAGGATAATTGCTCAGAACTTGGGCATCCCACAATCCCAAGATAGATCAATCTTAACTTTACTTACTGATGAGCAACAAATATGGCACAATTAGTTAAAGAATTGTTGCAGTATTTACCGCTTATTCATTGAGATTCATTTAAGTTATGGCTGGAAAAGTTAAAAAAGGTGCTTTAGTACGGGTTATTCGCGAAAAACTTGAGAATAGTTTGGAGGCAATGGCAAGTGATAATCGCTTTCCTTCCTATTTATTTGAAAGTAAAGGGGAAATTTTAGAGACAGACGGGGATTATGCTTTTGTTAAATTTTATGTTGCTACTCCTGGAGTGTGGCTTCGTTTAGACCAACTTGAAGCAGTAAATTAATCCAAACGTTCCCCTCTCAGGGAGGGGGTCGTTAGCCTTGAGAAAACAGATTTTCCTTCCTGCTCGAGGGCAACAAAGATTAAGTCAAATGGCGATCATTGAAGGTCTGTTGGGTTAATTGATGAACTATCGGTTAAAAAATGTTAAGTGTTTCCTCATTCAGTGACCCGATCAAAGTTTATAGCAAGCGCGATCGCTGCCGGCAACTGAGTTTTTTAACTGAAAATTGTTCTCAGCTATGAGGTTGATAACTGTAGAGCATAAAAACGAGCTGGACCTTGTAACTGAACACTCTCCTGGGAGTTGAATCATCTTGTCTTTGTGGCATCATGGATGACACAAGCGATTTTCATAACAAACTTCTTTATGATCCACGATCAAAAAACTCTTTTGCTAGTCTGAACCTAAGTGGTCTTTTCTCTTGATCAGTCAAAAAAGTTGACTTTTCCTAAGGCTTTTATCTCTAAAAAATCCTGTTAATTAAAAATTAAAAATAATGAAAGAAAGCAATGAATATTACTTGTCAACAATTAATTGAACGTCATGCCCATAGTTGGGAACAAGCAACCATTCATCCTTTTTTACAAGCTTGTCAGTCAGGAGAAATTCAACCCCAACAGTTTAATACTTGGTTGATTCAAGATTATCTTTTTGTAATTGAATTTACCCGTTTACTGGCAAAAACTTTAGCCAATGCCCCGGCAGAACATTTTGATGTGTTATTAGGTGGATTAAGTGCCATTAAAGACGAGTTGAATTGGTTTCAAGTTAAAGCCAAAGAGCGCAACCTTGATTTAAATGTCGAGAAACAGCAAACTTGTCAGGCTTACTGTGAGTATATGCAGAAGGTAGGGGAAATGTCGTATCCTGTGCAAGCGGTTGTGATTTGGGCGATCGAGCTGGCGTATAATCAAGCTTGGCAACAACCAGGAACAATGGTTTCACCCTACAATGAATTTGCGGAGCGTTGGGGCAATACTGGCTTTACGGAATATGTTAAGCAACTGGAAAAACAAGCCAATCAAGCCCTTGCTGAAGTGGATCAAGAAACAAGTAAATATTTGGAATCTGCTTTTGTCAAAATTGCTAGCTTAGAGAAAGATTTTTGGCAAATGGCATACAAGAATTAGTCATTAGTCATTAGTCATTAGTCATTGGTTATTGGTCATTAGTCATTAGTGATTTAATTAAGAGCAAAAAATGCAAGCACTGAGTTGGGAAGAATTACAAGCCCGGACAAATTTTGAAATTGATCGCATTAATGGACCAACCAATGCGCAATCGCGTTTACG
>JAAANX010000041.1 GCA_009909085.1 Cyanobacteria bacterium GSL.Bin1
CCCATGATGGCAATTCATACTGTGGCTGCAGGAGGGGGTTCGATTGTTGAGTTTGATGGATCACGGTATCGAGTGGGACCCGCTTCAGCAGGGGCATATCCGGGACCCGCTGCTTATGGCAATGGCGGACCCTTAACCGTTACCGATTGCAATGTGAGGGTAGGCAAATTGCAACCGCAGTTCTTTCCGAAAGTGTTTGGAAAAAATCAAGATGAACCCCTCAATGGTGATATTGTTGAAGCCAAATTTCAGGAATTAACCGCCAAAATTGGGGATAATCGCCTACCAGAAGCCGTTGCATCCGGTTTCCTAGCCATTGCAGTTGAAAAAATGGCAAACGCGATCAAAAAAATCTCCTTAGAAAAAGGCTATGATGTATCCAAATATACCCTCTGTTGTTTTGGCGGTGCAGGGGGACAACACGCCTGTTTAATTGCGGATGCCTTAGGAATGAAACGAGTGCTGATTCATCCGTATGCGGGGGTTTTATCGGCTTATGGCATTGGTTTAGCGGATATTCGGGTCTTGCGAGAAAAAGCGGTGGAAGCGAGACTTACGTCAGATCTAGACTTAAAATCCCTCTTCTCTCCCTTAATTACAGAAGCACAACAAGAATTAGCAAAACAAACGAGCATTTCCTCATCAGAAAGAACTACCACCCAGCAAAAAGTCCATCTCAAATACGAAGGAACAGACTCGCCTCTGTTGGTGAACTTTGGCAGCTTAGACCAGATGCAAGCGGACTTTAATAGCATTCATCAACAACGGTATGGCTTTGTCATGGAAGGGAAACCCTTAATCGTCGAAGCAATATCCGTGGAATTAATTTATGAAACCGAACCACTAGCTGAGAAAACTCTTCCTCGTCATCGAGAAACGCTACCGCAACCGACAACCATCGTTTCTGTATATACCGGCGAGAAATGGCGCAATACCCCAGTTTATCAACGAGAAGATTTACAGCCAGGCGACTCCATTCCCAGTCCAGCAATGATTATAGAACCCACAGGAACGAATATGATTGAACTAGGTTGGGAAGCAACGGTGAATGATCAGGGTCATCTCATCCTGACTAAACAAGCAGAAGCAGAGAGTTTAACCATACAACCAACAGCGACAGAAAAACCAGATCCTGTTTTACTCGAAATTTTCAATAACTTGTTCCGTTCCATTGCTGAACAAATGGGAACAACCTTGCAGAATACTAGCTACTCAGTAAATATTAAAGAGCGGTTAGACTTTTCTTGTGCCATTTTTGATCAAAATGGGCAATTAGTGGCAAATGCTCCTCATATTCCGGTTCATTTAGGTTCGATGAGTGAGAGTGTGGGCAGTTTAATTGCAGCGCAACAGGGAAACTTAAAGCCAGGGGATGTCTATGTTCTGAACAATCCTTATAACGGCGGAACCCATCTCCCTGATGTTACTGTTATTACCCCTGTTTTTGTGGATGAGAGTGCATCACCTCTATTTTATGTGGCTTCTCGCGGACATCACGCTGATATTGGGGGCATTACCCCCGGTTCCATGCCTCCCCATAGTAACCGCATTGAGGAAGAAGGGGTGTTACTGGATAATTTCCTCCTGGTGGAAAACGGACAATTCAGAGAAGAAGCCCTTGTGGAAACATTAACTACTGGGGAATATCCGGTGCGAAATGTCACTCAGAATATTGCTGACTTACAAGCGCAAATTGCAGCGAATGAGAAAGGGGTACAAGAATTACTGCGGATGGTGGAACAGTTCAGCTTGGAAACCGTACAAGCGTATATGTTCCATGTGCAAAACAATGCAGAGACAGCGGTTAAAAAAGTAATTGAACGGTTACAGGAAGGAAGTTATCGCACCGAGTTAGACACTGGTGGGCATATTCAAGTACAGATTTCCATTAATCGCGAAACCCATCGCGCTACTATTGATTTTACCGGAACCTCTCCCCAACAAAGTAGCAATTTCAATGCCCCAGCAGCCGTTTGTAAAGCAGCCGTGCTATACGTTTTTCGGACGCTAGTAGATGATAATATTCCTCTCAATGCCGGTTGTTTGAAACCTCTAGACATTATTATTCCTGAAGGCTGTTTATTAAATCCCACACCTCCGGCTGCAGTAGTCGCCGGAAATGTAGAAACCTCACAGTTAATTACCGATACCCTTTATGGTGCATTAGAGGTGATGGCAGCCTCACAGGGAACTATGAATAATTTCACTTTTGGCAATGACCGCTATCAATATTACGAAACGATTTGTGGTGGTGCGGGTGCAGGAAACGGCTTCAATGGTGCAGACGCGGTACATACTCACATGACAAACTCTCGCTTAACTGACCCAGAGGTCTTAGAGTGGCGCTTTCCTGTATTAGTGGAACAGTTTAGCATTCGGGAGAATAGTGGCGGAAACGGGCAATATCAAGGTGGAAATGGCGTGATCCGTCGCATTAAATTCTTAGAACCCATGACAGCAGCCATTTTATCCGGACGTCGCAAGTTTGCCCCCTTTGGTTTAGCCGGTGGCGAGTTCGGAAAACCTGGACGCAATGCGGTAGAAAGAAAAAATGGAACAGTTGAAGTGTTAGATAGTACAGCGACTGTAGAAATGCAAGCAGGTGAGATTTTTATTATTGAAACCCCAGGCGGTGGGGGATATGGTATGTAGTTTTTTCCTAATTAACTTGGAAGGATTTAAGGCAACTAATTATCATTTCATCAGTGAGGAAGAACTGCTCATTGTTGTAGAAAATCAATCCCGTCTCGCCACTTGTCCACATTGCCAAAAAACAAGGGAGCATGTCAGGTTTGCAAGAAGGGCTAAAAAAGCTGATAATAGAAGGAATCTTTAGGTAAGACTCAGCCATGACTCCTGAAAAACAAGCTCGCCTCAAAACTCATCTCGACGCAATTGCCAAAATCCTATACGAAGAGAGTGAGCCCAGCAGCTTGGAAACCCTAGAAGAGATTGAATTGACAGTTCGAGAAAAAATACAGACTTACGTGAGCCCAGAACTAGGTTTTTTTTATCCGAGAAGTTACGGAAAGTGACCAAGACAGTAGAAAGCGAAAACTAAAAAGTACCTTGGGTGAGTTAGAGATCACGAGACAGCAAGCCTTGAAGCTAGGAGTACTTTCACATCGCAGCGAGTCTCCCCGAGCGGGATGGCGCACGCAAGGTGCTCGAAAAAATGCATCAGGTTCGCCAGAGGTTTAGCCAGAGGTTTATTCGTCTGTGTGTCATGTGGGTCGATGGGGGATATAGCGGTGACGATTTGATGAAAGAGATGATGGATCGCTTTCGATGGGTGATTGAGGTGAGCAAGCGACCTGACGGTGTGAAGGGATTTGTGCTGTTGCCCAAGCGGTGGGTAGTGGAGCGCACGTTTGGCTGGTTCACGTTTTGTCGCCGATTGAGTAAAGACTACGAGGGGTTACCAGAGACCGCTGAAGCTTGGATTTATGTGGCTAATATTCGAGTCATGTTAAGACGGCTAACGTGCTAATTCATACCTACACTCCAGCTTTTCAGACACCCTCTTAAAAGGATTTGGACACGTCAAAGTATTTAAGAGAACTTTCAAAGACGGAAGTTGTCGGTACTAGATCACTTTTCTAGTCGAGCCAGAGAAATTTCATCATTGGAATCGTCATCAATTTAGAGAGTTACAAACAATTCACTGGGGAATTGAATGTTATCATAGAGCCTTAAAGCAATTATGTGGATTATCCAAGTTTCAAGTGAGAACAACTAAAGCAATTATTACTCATATTTTTTGTTCTTTAAGAGCTTTTTGTCAATTAGAACTGATGAGAATTCAAGAAACGATTGAAGGTTGGTATGAACTCCAAAGAGAACTCTCATTAAAGGTAGATCGGGAATTTATCTTAGAACAATTATCTCCTTCAGTTTCTTGCTAGGCATCATTTACTTTGTCTGTCAATGCGAAAGTTCTAATCTTTTCCAGACACAGTTCATAAACAAAATTAGGGGCAACGCTCATCGCTCCCTGATAATGGGAAATGGCTTTTAACCAGCGATAGGGTTGCTGTAAAAATGAAACTGGGGGCATCCAAATACAGGGACAGCCCACATAAATGGGCTGGAGAATCGCGCCAATTAAACCCATATCGTGATAGGGGGGAAGCCAAGTCACCGCTACATCCTTAGTGGTGCAGAAAAGTCGGTTGAGGTTTAAACCGAGAAAACAGTGACACGAGAAAACTCAATTTGAAAACTCAAGGCTTGTCGTTTCCGACGAGAGGCGTAAGCCGGCGGTGGATTAATTCGAGGTAAAGGTCGCAAGGGAGGAATAGGAAGACCTTGATAGCAAAGACAGTGTAGTTGGCGCAAGCCGAGTTGAAAAAAGCTCAAGCCGCGATCGCCATGCCAATCGATTTGAGAGAGCTGTCCCAGTTGTGTGAGGAGAAAGCCGAGATGGAGTGCAAATATTTGTGCAGTAGCCAACAACATCAAAACACAGGTAAGGGCTTGGGCGTCCCGCAAATGAGAACGTAATAATTCAAAGCCCGCAGATTGATAATCCTTAAAATGAGGTTCAATACCACCAAAACGACGACCCTAACCAGCAAAAGTCTGCAAAGAGGGAGAAGAATCGGTGAGTACAGCCCAAGGTTCATCAGTGTTAGGCAAGTTAGCCGTAGCTAGATTACAGTCAAAGATTACGCCTTCCTAAACAGAAGGCGCCTGCTTTGACCGTTGGTCAATATCCTCCAAAATCCGGACTTGAGCTATGGGCGACAGCCCCGCGCTCTCCCAAAGGGGAGCGTCGGGAAGGATAGCCCGCCGACGGAATACCTTGTAGTCGGCAATCGAGAAGTGGTATACTTGGAGCAAGTCCAAGCAATCTAATTGGATTGATCCGTTAAGGACGATCTTGGACATCTACGCCTCTTGTCTCGGGCAACGCACAGAGTAGACACCCAAAGATGGAATACGATTTCTGGAAAGGCGAAAAACGAGAGCAACTTAACAAGTTAATAGAATTTAAAAGTGGGGGTGGGCGTCTTCCTCACTATAAAACGCGAAACCTTTACAGAAGGTGGAGAAGCCAGTAGCGTATACTTGTATCGCTGTCTGGAGTACGTCACGAAATAAATCGGCTTGTCCTCGTCCAGGTAGTAGTTGCGCCACCTGCTCTCTTTTCCCAGTTTTCAACAAAAGATCCGTGGGACTCCCCCACCTCGGAACAGGTGGGGGAGGAAAGCGGGTGAGTCGATACCGCTCGATGCGGTTGAGACTCACATTTTCTT
>JAAANX010000042.1 GCA_009909085.1 Cyanobacteria bacterium GSL.Bin1
GTTTCTGCCGGACGCAGCGTCCTGCCGGGTCAATTGATAGGTAAGTGCTACGCAGGAAAGCCCATTCGTGAGGATGGGAAGCCCGCGCTGTACCGATAGGTCAGCGCCGGGAGATGTCACTGAAATTAAGTCCCCAGAAATGCGCTAATTATCAGCGAGGTTTAGGGCTGCAAGCTTGATTGCATCTACTCTTTAGCATTTTGTGTCGCCCCGGCAGGGGTCTTGCTCGTAAATGTTGACGAACCTGTAGTGCTACATCCATTGTCTCTCCTACTTTCTAGAGATTGGACCTCAAGACTTTTCTCGATTTTAATTTGGAAAGTGATAGGAGAGGGATAAAACGTCTTTAGATTGGTTGTTAACTGGGAACTGTGTTAAATATTTGGTGAGCGTAAAGGCATCCACACCCAGGTCACTATGGTCTTGACTGGCTTTGATTCCGGCTTGAGCGTGCCAAACGGCAGCAGTAGCAGTTAATTGCGCTGGCGAGATCTCTTTTTGAGAGGAAGGTTGTGCCATTAATCCGCCTAATAAGCCGGTGAGGACATCTCCACTGCCCCCTCTGGCAAGGGCGGGGGTACTTTCCGGAATGACCCAAGTTTCAGTTGGGCTAGCAATGACACTTCTTGCCCCTTTGAGAAGAATCGTCGCATCAGTTGCTTGCGCTGCGCTGAGCACAGTTGCCATCGGATCATTAGTCGTGAGGTCGGGGAAAAGTCGTCGAAACTCGCCAGGATGAGGGGTGAGAATCGTTGGCTCAGAGCGGGATTTTAAAGCCGTGCTGGGGGTTAATTCGGCAAGAGCGTTGAGTCCATCGGCATCGATGAGTAAAGGAGTTGTTGCCTCTAAAATCCCTGGTAGCAGCGATCGCGCATCTAAAGTTAAGCCGGGACCAACGGCAACCGTATCATACCGCTCCCATTGTTGCGCGCTGGGAGGAAGTTGCGCGATCGCGCCATTTTCAGTTTCTGGACAATCAATAATTAAGGCTTCGGGGAGATGGGTGACTAACATCGGTTTTAGGGAGGTGGGGGCGGCAATACTAACCATCCCGACGCCGCTTGCCCGTGCGCCTAAACCAGTGAGAATTACGCCTCCTGCATATTGGCGCGATCCAGCAATAATGAGCAAATGTCCTTGTTGATATTTATGGGTAACCAGGGGACGCGGCAGCGGCAAGAAAGAACGAGCTAAATCAGTAGTCATCTGTTTGACAACAGAAGATTTATCGGAGAGGACAGCTTGCACATTAGCGAGAGGGACGCCGAAATCTAGCCGTTCGGTCTTTCCTAAGTAAGAAAGGGCTGAGTCTTGAAAAAACGCTCGTTTCCATAACCCCAAACAGAACGTATGACTTGCCTGAATCGCAGTTCCTAACACTTCTCCCGTATCGGTATGAAGACCAGAGGGGAGATCAATACTCACCACCGGAATTGACCATTGATTAATTGTATCGACAGCAGTGGCTAAATCCCCTTCTAGCGCTCTTGTCATCCCAAAGCCAAATAACCCATCAATAATCAGATTACAGTTAGCTAAATCCTGGACCTTCTCAACAATTGGAATCCCTAAACTTTGAGCATAATCAAGATGGGCTTGGGTTAGTTCTTTTCCTTTCTGTAATGGGCGGTATAAACAGACCTGATATCCTTTAAGATGCAGTTCCCGCGCCACTACTGTCGCATCGCCCCCATTATGCCCAGGACCCACTATTACACCGACTTTTGCCACCTTAGACTGTGGATACAACGTGACAATCCGCTGTGTTACTAGTCCAGCTGCTTTTTCCATCAGTGCTGCCACCGGCATTCCCACTGCAAAGATCCGTTCTTCAATTGCAGCCATTTGCGTTGCATTGACTACAAAGTGTTCAATAGTATCTGTAGAGATTCGATCCATCATAGTTAACCCCCGCCATAGGTGAAATGAAACCAGTGCTTCCTCGACGTTATCATCGACTCCGCGATGTGTTGAACCGACGACAGACGGATTTAACTGTGCTTTTAGAAGATGTGCATAAACCGCATAACTTCTCCGCTATTATTCGCACTTGTGATGCCGTTGGAGTCTTTTCTGCCCATGGGATTTATACCGCAGGGGATGTTCCGGCGTTTAGTGAAACGGCAAAAGGGAGCGAAAAATGGATCAATATTCAGACTCATCCCGATTTAGAAACGGCAGTTCGCCATCTCAAAAGCCAAAACTATACGATTTATGCGGCCCACTTGACAAAAGATGCCGTAGATTATCGCCAGCCGGACTATACACAACCGTCTTGCATTCTGTTGGGTGCCGAGAAATGGGGTGTGAGTTCCGAAGCCATCGCACTTGCGGATCAGGCGATTTATATTCCCATGTTAGGGATGGTACAGTCTTTAAACGTCTCCGTTGCCGCAGCGGTCATTCTGTTTGAAGCACAACGACAAAGACTCGCTGCTGGATCTTATAATCACCCCTCTCTTGATCCAGAAACCTATCAGCAGGTGCTATTCCAGTGGGCTTATCCGGATTTAGCTGCTAAGTATGATGAAGTGGGAAAACATTATCCTGCTTTAGGAGAAAATGGGCAATTTCTGAGAGAGAATTTAGATGCTGAAACGTAAGATGAGGGTAATGAAGTTGGGTTGTGCTAGACACACCCTGCTTTAATGCTCTCCAGGTTGCCCAATTCATGTGGATACAGTACCGTTTAGCCGTCCTCTTCCTAATCCTTCTAGTTGGCTTTTCTCTCAACAACAATCCGTTTCAAAAGCAAGATCCCCCGGTTTTGATACCGCCAACGCCAAAAGTGATTAAAGTTGAAAAATGGCAGCAACAGCTAGGGTATAGAATAGCTATCCTGCGCCAAGCGATTCCAACAGCCAGTCGTGTTGTTCTCGTTCCTGACACAGCAATTTTTTTGCAAGCAATTCAAGAGTGGAATTTACAGCGACGTTATCCGATCTTAATTGAAGACGATCAGTATACGCCCCTATTTTTAAAGCGTTTTCAACCCCAAGTAGTCATCCGATTATCGGCCGTGAAAGCATCCGGCTTTCAAAATCGAAAACGCTTAATGCAAGATGCTATTGCTGCAAGCTGGGAAACTAAAGCAAACACCCTCAAGGAGACTTGGCAACAATTAGGATGGACACCGCCGGGAGTTGTCATGACTTCCATCCATGATTCGGCTGCTGTTGCTGCTGTTGCACTAGCTGCTGATCGCGGACAACCCTTACTGTTTTTAGAAGGATACTACGGAAATTTTAACCAAACGCTTCCTCCACGGGGTTGGAATCATTTGAAGGAGAAAGTGAATCGCTTAGTCGCAAACACCGGATACGACTATCAACACTTGGGAGATACAATTGATACGATTACTTTAGTTCGTAGCTTGCCAGTCAAATATCGCAGCCCAGAAAATCAGGAGTTATTAGCAGTAACAGATGGCTTGGGCAGAAATGAGGGAGGGGAACGGTATGCCATTGCGGGATGGATTTATGGCACTCCAGAGCGATCAGTGTATCAAGCGATGTGTGCTATTTTTTTAGATGCAGATCGGGCTTTACTGTATGATAGTTATCCCCACAGCGAAAATTGGGAAGCTTATCACTTTGGAGAAGCAAGGAAACAATTAGAAACGATTGGTCTGGCAACAACTCACATTGAACAACCTGATGCGAGTCAAATCACTTGGCAAAAGCTTACCGCTCAAGCATGGAATTATGATTTGATGTTTATGAATTCGCGAGGGGGAAAAAGTCATTTTGCCGTCGGTAATGGAAATGCAAACGTCAAAGATATTCCTGATCTTGATATGCCGATGGCAATGCACCTCATACACAGTTTTTCCGCAGCAACTGCTGATGATGTTGGGACGGTCGCGGGACGTTGGTTAGACTACGGAGTATATGCTTATGTGGGCAGTGTTGATGAACCTTATGTCACCGGGTTTGTTCCTCCGCAGGCAATGATTGCTCGTTTATCCTTGAACGTTCCCTTTTTAGTTGCAGCTCGTTATATTGACACTCCTCCTTGGAAAATTACAACGATTGGCGATCCGCTGCTGGTGATTAACGAAACCTATCAAAAACCGGGAGAATAATAGTGGCTCATTGGTCTTGTATCAAGCACTGCGGTGCTTGTTGTTATCTTAACCCTGAAGAGCGACCGGAATTAGACACTTATCTAGATCCAGAAGAATTAGAACAATATTACACTTTAGTCGGTACCGATGGCTGGTGTATTCATTACCAGAAGGAAACCCGTACTTGTGGCATTTACGAAGAACGTCCGAGCTTCTGTCGGGTGAGTGTCGAGAACTTTCAGCGAATGTTTGGGGTCAATGATGATGAATTTGATGAATTTGCTATCGATTGCTGTTGTGAACAAATTGCCAGTGTTTATGGCGAAGACAGTGAGGAAATGACGCGTTATCTCGATGCTGTGGATGAACCGCGATAGAATAGACCAGAAGATTGAAGAATTAACCGAAGCAGTGACTAAACAGCGCGATCGCGTTTCGACTCAGACCTCAGTTCCCACTCCCCCTCGCCTCTTTCACAAGGGGTTTTCCACGGTCTTTTTTTCCACATTTGTAACCATTTTTCTGGCAGAAATTGGAGATAAAACCCAGCTTGCCACCTTACTCATTAGTGCTGAATCGCGATCGCCGTTGGTTGTTTTCTTTGGGGCTGCCCTGGCGCTGATCATGACCAGTTTAATTGGTGTTCTTTTAGGGCAATGGTTGGCGAAACGGTTGTCTCCCCAACGGCTAGAAGTCATTGTTGCTGGACTGCTTCTCGTGATTGCTGTTCTCTTACTCGGAGATGTGGTTGAGGGGGCGTAAAGCATTCACTTTCACTTACTTAAACTCAGTTTCAGAAATCAAAACATTTATGGATTGGCAATTACTTGGATTAACCTTTGTCACCGTTTTTGCAGCAGAAATTGGCGATAAAAGCCAACTCGCCGCGATCGCGCTTGGGGGCAATAGCAAGTCACCAACGGCAGTTTTTCTCGGTTGTATTGCTGCCCTTTTAACAGCGAGCTTTTTAGGCGTCATGTTAGGGGGAGGGGTTGCCCAACTGCTTCCCACTCGTCTACTGAAAGCATTGGCAGCAGTTGGATTTACCTTACTCGCGCTGAAATTATTAATCTTTGAAGAAGCCGAAGCAGACTAAACTGACTTAACTTAATGGTTCTCTTGGGGGTTCCAAGCCCGGAAACTCCAGGTTAAGAGGATTCCACCAACAATAAATTTCATCAATTCTAATCCCCAGTAACCGGCGTGCAGTTCCATCATCTCAGCCGGCATGGTTCGTGCTGATTCAAACCAGTTTAAATCTAATCCTAATCCGCTCATTTGCGGAGTTAGAACATAGTTACAAATCAGTGCAATCCCGAGTAATAAACTAGATAAAATAATTGACCATTGCTGTTGCTTTTTCGGTAAAACGTGATTTTTATTGAGTACGAAAACACCACTTAAAATGATTGCAGCACAGAGTAACTCAATATGATTAAACAAACCAAACATCGAATACCCAGCACTCGCGAAACCCGGTTGGGTCATCATTCCTGCTTCCATCAGAGAAGGAATAATTACAAAGTCTAAGACTAAACTGGCACTCAACCAAAAGCACAGGGTTATAAAAATAACCACTGACCATTGGGTGGGATTTTGCTTTTCATAAGAAATGACATCCATTGTCCTCGGCTCCAAATGAAATCTTCCATTTTTTAGGATAACGGTTTTGAGAGAGCGTGAGGAACAAAAAATCTAAAGTATTATTGAGATTTGAAACAATGCCTCCTTCCTATTAAGTATTGTTAAAAAATCTGGATTCTATTTAAAGACAACAGCCAATTGAGGTGAGGTAAAGTCCGGCTAGAGTTAAGATAATGAGTCTGAATTGTTGGAATAAGTTAACAAATGGAAATCAATTGGCAAACCATTAAGTCTTATGAAGATATCCGTTATGAACAAGCAGCCGGTATTGCGAAACTGACCATTAATCGTCCCCATAAACGGAATGCCTTTCGCCCGAAAACCGTTTTTGAATTGTATGATGCCTTCGCTCGCATTCGGGAAGATACCAGTATCGGTGTCGTTTTATTAACCGGTGCCGGTCCTCATACGGATGGGAAGTATGCGTTTTGTTCCGGTGGCGATCAAAGCGTCCGCGGTAAAGCCGGCTATATGGATGATGAGGGCACGCCACGGCTCAATGTTTTAGATTTACAACGTGCTATTCGTTCCTTACCGAAAGTCGTGATTGCTTTAGTGGCGGGCTATGCCATTGGTGGCGGTCATGTTTTGCATTTAGTGTGTGACCTCACCATTGCTGCGGATAACGCGATTTTTGGGCAAACCGGACCGAAAGTTGGCAGTTTTGATGGGGGTTTTGGGGCAAGTTACCTGGCTCGCATTGTCGGGCAAAAAAAAGCACGGGAAATTTGGTTTTTGTGTCGGCAATATAGTGCTCAGGAAGCACTGGATATGGGCTTGGTGAATACAGTAGTGCCGGTTGACCAATTGGAAGCAGAAGGGATTAACTGGGCCAATGAAATTTTAGATAAAAGTCCTACTGCCATTCGTTGCCTGAAAGCTGCATTTAATGCCGACTGTGATGGTCAAATGGGGTTACAAGAACTCGCCGGCAATGCCACCTTGCTCTACTACATGACGGAGGAAGGGAGCGAAGGAAAACAAGCCTTTCTAGAAAAACGAAAACCGAATTTCCGGGATTACCCGTGGCTTCCATAAACCACACAGAGCCGTTTTGCTCAGATCAATCTGGTCTGACTTATGGTTGATATTTACCATTCTCATGGCTAAAGTGTTGCGTTTGTTAATAAAAATTTACATAATAGAAGCAAAAGCAGCTGAATCAAGCTCATTGAATTACGCAAGAGGTACTAAATTATGGTCGCCACTCGCAACCAATCTCTCATTTCTACTCCAATCGAAGCCGTTGATACTGCCATTACTGAGTTTCAACAGCTGACTACCGATGAACAGTTGGCGGCACTTTGGTTCATCTACTTGCAAACAGGAAAAGCAATTACACCTGCCGCTCCGGGTGCTGCTAGATTACAACTGGCTGAAGGTTTGCTCAATCAAGTGAAAGGAATGCCTCAGCAAGAGCAACTTCAGTTCATGCGTAATTTAGTAGAAAAAGTTAACACTCCTGAAACCCGTTCCTATGGAGTGCTTAGTGCGAATACCAAACTGGCATTCTGGTATCGTTTAGCAGAATGGATGGAAGATGGCACGGTTATTCCGATGCCTTCGGGATATCAACTGTCAGCAAAAGGCAAGCAAGTGATCGCGAAAATCGAATGGCTGGAATTTAACCAGCAAATCACCATCTTACGTCGCATCGTCGTTGATATGGGTATCGATCCCCTTGCCTAGTGTAGTAATGCATTGCTTCGGGATGTCAGGCTGAATGATAAACTGGCATCCCCTACTGAGTGATTCAAATACTAATTAGTGACTTGCTCTTAACTTTTGACCGTGTCTTCTCCCCTTTTCACACTTGGTTGAAAGTTCCCTCACGACTAATTATTCATTGTTAATTATTAATTGATACTACATATGTCCACCGCTTCTCCCTCAAGACAGCGCTTTTCCATTGCAGGGATTGATCATGACTTGGTCAAAACCTACTTCCAAACCCTGAATGATCAAGATTTCAAAGCAACTGCTCATCTATTTGCACAAGAGGGAGAATTACACCCGCCACTAGAAGAACCGGTTGTCGGTAATAGCGCGATCGCGCAATATCTCACCACCGAAGCCGTGGGGATGACTCTCATTCCCCAAAAAGGAACCGTCGCCCGAGAAGATCAAGGAGAATATGATATCCGGGTTCAGGGCTACGTTAAAACGTCTTTATTTACCGTGAATGTCGCTTGGCAATTTTTAATCAACGCCAACAATCAGCTACAAGTTGTTGTTGTCAAGTTGCTGGCTTCTTGGGAAGAACTGGCTCAAATTCAACGTTAAATTACGCCACAGCAGTCGTTTGCCAGGATGCTTCGAGTTGGGTACGACCCAGCAATAAATCTTTTTGAGAACATTGCCAGTCAGGATGAGCTGACATCAAAAGGCTATCTAGGCTTTCTTGATCAAAGAGGTGCCAAACAGGCGCATCATCAATATTACTTTCATAAGCGTAGCAATTGGCACTAATACAAATAATTTTGCCAGCATTCTTGCTGTCTCCGAGTAATAAAGATTCACCGGATTTTAGCGCTCGGAAATGGCGCATGACTTGTTTAAAGGCATCAAAAGAAGCAGCGGTTAAGCCCGGAAGCGTGATGATCTGATCGCGATCGCCGTTAACTGCAATCCAGTAATTTCTTAAGGGATCAATTCCTTCTAACCAAGGAATCTGATCGTCTAGTTGATACCGAGGGATAACAGTGAATCGTGGATACATAAGCCTAACCTTTCAAGCTCAATGAATTGCTCTTTGCAGATATTTCTACTGTCGTACACGATATAAAAAACCTGAGAGGGAAACCATAGAACTTCATAAAACTTATCGCTCTGTTCAGGTTTATTAATCTCTGCAATTGGAAAAAGCCGCAAACATCTGCCCGTTTGAGGGGGATTTCCTGAACTTGGTATAATATAAACTTTTATTAAGTATCGTCATAAAATGCAAACATTTCTTTAAGGGGAGTTTGCGATCTCAATCCAGCGCCAACCAAGAACAAATGATGGCTCGGCTGTTATCCTAAATCTTGGTACGCTGTACTAAACAACTGTTAACTATCCGTAACTTTATATGGACTTCTATGGACTTTACAAGTAATCTTTCTGCTCAACTTAACGTAGGTCTAATCCTTCCTGAGAGCATCATTGTCATTACACTCCTGATTGTCTTAGTGGGCGACTTAATTGTCGGAAAAAACGCAGCGCGAGTCCTTCCCTATATTGGGATTGGGGGCTTACTCGCTTCGATCGTTGCGCTTTACTTGCAGTGGGATGCGGAAAATCCGATCGCGCTGTTAGGGAGTTTTAGTGCTGATGACCTCAGTATTGTTTTTCGCAGCGTGATTGCCCTCTCGACAGCGATTACAATTTTAATGTCAATTCGGTATGTGGAACAAACCGGTTCTGCCCTTTCCGAGTTCATCACAATTATGCTCACCGCAACCTTAGGGGCAATGTTCTTGTCTGGGGCGAATGAACTGGTGATGATTTTTGTGTCTCTGGAAACCCTTAGTATCTCTTCTTATTTAATGACGGGATACATGAAGCGGGATTCTCGTTCTAATGAAGCGGCTTTAAAATATCTTCTCATTGGCGCAGCTAGTTCTGCAGTATTTTTATATGGGTCTTCTCTACTTTATGGACTTTCTGGCGGAGAAACCAGTTTACCGAAAATTGCAGCAGGAATTGCCCAAATGGAAGGGGGAGAACTCACTAGCGCGATCGCGTTGGTCTTTATGATTGCCGGGATTGCTTTTAAAATTTCTGCCGTTCCGTTCCACCAATGGACACCAGATGTTTATGAAGGTTCCCCCACCCCAGTGGTTGCCTTCTTATCCGTTGGTTCCAAAGCCGCGGGATTTGCCCTTGCCATTCGTTTGTTAGTGGTCGCCTTCCCCTTAGAAGAACCGCAATGGCGTCTCATTTTCACCGCCCTTGCCATCTTAAGTATGATTTTAGGGAATGCGGTGGCTCTTGCTCAAACCAGCATGAAACGCCTTCTGGCTTACTCCTCTATTGGTCAAGCCGGATTTATTATGATTGGCATGGTTGCTGCAACCGACGCCGGATATGCCAGCATGATTTTCTATTTACTGGTTTATCTCTTCATGAACCTGGGTGCCTTTACCGGCATTATTCTCTTCTCTCTCCGCACCGGAACCGATCAAATCACGGAATATGCTGGACTGTATCAAAAAGATCCCCTGCTCACCCTTGGTTTAAGTATTTGTCTACTTTCTTTAGGCGGAATTCCCCCGTTAGCCGGCTTTTTTGGTAAGATTTATCTGTTTTGGGCCGGTTGGCAAGCTGGTTTATATGGTTTAGTGATTTTAGGATTGGTTACGAGTGTTATTTCAATTTACTACTACATCCGAGTCGTCAAGATGATGGTCGTGAAAGAACCGCAAGAAATGTCGGAAACCATCCAAAACTATCCCGAAATCCGTTGGAATTTACCCGGAATGCGTCCTTTACAAGTGGGGTTAGTCTTTTCGCTGGTTGTTACTTCCTTGGCGGGCATTTTGTCGAATCCTTTATTCTCCCTTGCCAATGCCTCGGTGAAAAATACAGCGATTTTGAATGCCGAAGCAACCCGTGTTGAAGAAGCCAATGCCGATAATCGTCAAGTCTCCCTGGCTGATCTGAGCGCACCTGCTATTCTAGACAAATAATTATCTTCCGGTCTGGTTTTGACTGGGGGAATGCAGTTGAACTGTATTCCCTCTGGTTTCTCTCGCAATGTTTTCTAAAATGTTTCTATAGCAACAGCGCGATCGTCCCTGTAACTCTGAGACGACCGAACCGGAGTTTGTCTCAACCGTGATCTTTCAATATTTTTTTGCAAGCTGATATGGCTTATCCTCTCTACGTCGCCTTTGTTTGGCATCAGCACCAACCGCTTTATTACTCCTCGCCAGGGCAGTATCATTTACCTTGGGTTCGCTTACATGGGACAAAAGACTATCTCGACCTCATTCTCTTATTACAGCGTTATCCAAAACTTCATCAGACGGTGAATTTGGTTCCAACGCTGATGCAACAACTCGAAGATTATGCGCAAGGAAAGGCCCGTGATCCCTATTTGGATCTAACTTTAACTCCGGAAAAGCATTTAGATCGCGGAAAACGGCAATACATCATTAATCATTTTTTTGATGCCAACTATCGCACGCTCATTGATCCCCATCCCCGCTACCGAGAACTTTATCAGCAGCGTAAAGAACATGGTGCTGTTTGGTGCTTACACAATTGGACGCAACAAGACTATAGCGACCTCCTAGCTTGGCATAATTTAGCTTGGATCGACCCTTTATTTTGGGATGATCCTGAAATTGCCTATTGGTTAAAGAAAGAGAAAGGCTTTACCTTAAAAGATCGGCAACAGATCTACGCTAAACAGCAAGAGATTATTCGCCAGATTCTTCCGCAACATAAACGGATGCAAGAAACGGGGCAACTGGAAATTATTACCAGTCCTTATACCCATCCCATTCTTCCTCTACTGGCCGATACTAACGTTGCTAAAGTTGCCATTCCCGATATTATTCTGCCGGAACATCGTTTTCGTTGGCAAGAAGATATCCCGCCTCATTTAGAAAAAGCAAAAGCCATCTATCAATCCCAATTTGATCGCTTACCGCAAGGATTATGGCCCTCAGAACAAGCGATTAGTCCACAGGTTTTGTCTGATATTGCTGCTGCTGGGTTTAAATGGTTTTGTTCCGATGAAGCAATTTTGGGCTGGACGCTCAATCATTTTTTCCATCGCAATGAAGGAGGAACCCTTTATGCCCCAGAGTTACTCTATCAACCCTATCGTCTTCCCACTTCTCACGGCGATTTAAATGTTGTTTTCCGCGATCATCGGTTATCCGATTTAATTGGCTTTACCTACAGTAAACTGTCGGCAAAAACGGCAGCGAAAGACTTTATTGGTCGTTTAGACGCGATCGCGCAACGTTTGGGTACCCCCATCGAATATCCCTGGTTAGTCACCATTGCCTTAGACGGCGAAAATTGTTGGGAAGAGTATCTTCAAGATGGGAAACCTTTTTTAGAAACGCTCTATCAAAGCCTTAGCGATCATCCCGGCATTGAATTGGTGACTGTTTCTGAATTTCTCGAAAAATATCCCCCCACAGCCACCTTACCCAGTCAACAATTACACAGTGGATCTTGGGTCGATGGCGACTTGACCACTTGGATTGGCGATCCGGTGAAAAATCGGGCTTGGGATTTACTCAATGCCGCCCGAGAAACCCTAGCCCAACATCCTGAAGCCAGCGAAGAAGCGTGGGAAGCCCTCTATGCAGCAGAAGGATCCGATTGGTTTTGGTGGTTTGGAGAAGGACATTCATCGAATCAAGATGCCATTTTTGATCAACTCTTTCGCAATCACCTTGCCAATATTTATCAAGCACTCCACCTCCCAATTCCCGAAGATCTCAAGCACCCCCTAGAGTCTCATCAACGGAAAAAATCCCATCCGCCTCTTAGTTTTATTCATCCCTTTATTGATGGTATTGCTGATGAACAAGACTGGGATAAAGCCGGGCGGATTGATATTGCTACCAGTGGGGCGATGCACCAGAATAGTGATGTCAAGCGCTTATGGTATGGCTTAGATCATCTCAATTTTTATTTCCGGTTTGATTTCAAAAAAGGGGGACAACCCGGTACCAACTTACCGCCAGAGTTACATTTATTTTGGTTCTATCCGGGGGTAACTTTAATTAATAGTCAGCTTCCCTTACACAAGGTTCCCCAACATCCTCCACTCAATTATTTATATCATCATCACCTCGGAATTAATATTGTTGAAGAAACGATTTGGTTAGAAGAAGCAACCGATCATAATCGTTGGTTTGGTCGTCGCACCAGAGCGAAGTTTTATTTTAATGATTGTCTGGAATTATCGGTGCCTTGGGACGATTTAGGAATGTCTCCCGATATTTTTCTCAATATTATTGCTGTTTTCAGCGATCGCGCTCAGTTTCGTAGCTACCTCCCCGAACAAGAGTTTGTGGTTTTACAAATTCCTTAAACCTGTCAAGGATGATGAATACTTATACTCTCAATTTGCAACCAATTTTAAAGCTTGATGATGAGCAATTCTTACAATTATCCCAAGCTAATCCTGACTTAAAGTTTGAAAGAAGTCAACAAGGAAACTTAATCATTATGTCGCCAACTGGAGGTGAAACAGGAAATCGTAATGCCGAGTTAATCATTGAATTTGGACTTTGGAATCGCTGGAAACAACTCGGACAAGTATTTGATTCTTCTACTGGATTTAAGTTGCCCAACGGTGCAATTCGTTCTCCTGATGTCGCTTGGGTCAAACAAGAACGCTGGAATCGTTTATCAATTGAAGAAAAGCGAAAATTCCCCAATCTTGCTCCCGATTTTGTCTTGGAGTTACGCTCAAAAACCGATTCCTTAGCTGAGATACAAGCAAAACTCAAGGGGTACATTGAAAATGGAGTCAGACTCGGTTGGTTAATTAATCCCCTCGAAAAACAAGTGGAAATTTATCGTCCCGGGAAAGTAACAGAAGTTTTAGATGATCCACAACAAGTTTCTGGAGAAGAAGTTTTGCCCGAATTTACGTTAGATTTAAGTTTAGTTTGGGAATAGAAACAGACCCATGAATACTTACACGGTGAAATTACAGCCTATTGTCAGGCTTGATGATGAGCAATTCTTACAATTATCGCAAGCCAATCCTGACTTAAAGTTTGAAAGAAGTCAACAAGGGAACTTAATTATCATGTCGCCAACGGGAGGTAAAACAGGGAACCGTAATGCTGAACTCATTGGTGAATTTATTATTTGGAATCGCCGGAAACAACTCGGACAAGTATTTGATTCTTCTACTGGATTTAAGTTAGCCAATGGTGCGATTCGGTCTCCTGATGTCGCTTGGGTCAAACAAGAACGCTGGAATAATCTATCAACTGAAGAAAAGCGAAAATTCCCCAATCTTGCGCCTGATTTTGTCTTAGAATTACGCTCGGAAACCGATTCCTTAACCGAGACACAAGCGAAACTTAGGGAATACATTGAAAATGGAGTTAGACTCGGTTGGTTAATTAACCCCCTAGACAAACAAGTGGAAATTTATCATCCCGGGAAAGCCACAGAAGTTTTAGATAATCCACAACAAGTTTCTGGAGAAGAAGTTTTGCCCGAATTTACGTTAGATTTAAGTTTAGTTTGGGAATAAACATTCTTGCTCTGATCAGGAGAAACAATCTTCCAGCCTAAGCGAGTAGGTTGTTGATAAATTTTTTTCAGGGTATTGATATCGCGAGGCGAAATTGAAGGGGATTGTCGCACTTGGGAGAAATATAAGGCATCATCAGGATGCGGACTATGTCCCCAAATCCCTAAAGCATGACCGATTTCATGACGTGCTGTCGCTAGGGTATGGGCTTGGCTTTGGTGGGGGCTGATTTCGATCTTCATGCGGTGAATTAATTGTTTCCCTGCTAAATCAAACTTATAATGGGTGCGGGCATTACGAGCGCGAGAAAACCTGATTAATCCGGTTTCTGGGTTACGAGTAGTATTGAGGGGAGGGCGCGATCGCGCAATAATAATATTCGCTTCAGCGCGATTATCCACTCTTTTTAGAGGCAAATATTCATCCCATTCCGCAAGGGCTGTCGTGACTGCGTTGACCCACTCTTGCAACCGTTGATCGCTTGGAGAAGCACTCCCTAAATCAAGATAGACTTTCACAGGAAACTCAGACCAAATCAAATAACCCAACGGACTCTCTTCAACCGCTGAAAAATAATCCCCCCCTTCCAAAGCACTCTGCCATTGTGCTAAAGCAGGAGGAAGGGGATGAGATTGTAAAGGAGGAAGCGAGGCTTGGGAGGGAACACTTTCTGCATCCACAGAGTAAAAAAAAGAAACTGTCATTGCAGCGATCAAAATCAGACCGTTCGTAACAATAGCAATGACAGTCATTTTAATAAGTGTCCGCTGGTGCATAACTTGACAACTAGGCAGGATAAATCCGTAAACGTCGATTCGGTTCTTCCCCGAAACTATCGGATTTCAAGCGATAATGTTCGGCAAGTTCATGCTGCATCCGTCGGACTTTTGCCGGACGAGGGAGTAATTCTACTGGTTGTCCTTTGGGAATGACAATTTGTTCCACCGCTAACCTTGCTTCTTCTAGCGCTTCAATCTCGTCTTGATTGCTACTTTCGCTAAACATCCGCAAATCCATCCCTTCGGAAGTGGTTGGATCAAGATCGAGTAAACGCTGCAGGGTACGGCTAATTTGCGGTAAGGTATTGGATTTGACCACGTGAATCGGGACTTCTTTCGTTTTTGCCATCTGACGCAACTTGGAATGATTCTTCACCTGCGATCGCAGCGCCATCACCGCATCCGCCGAATCAATATCTTTAGTCAGTACGATGGGTAATTTGGATAATTCCAGCACCTGATCTAACAAGTTACGACTAATGCCATAGGGATAGACATAAACCGGCCAATCTTCCCCATTCGGACCCGGTGTGCGAACTTTTTCCGTTGGTCCTTCTGGTTGCTGCCAAGATTGATCCAACATCTGCTCAAATTCCGGATTGTGCGGTGGCGATGGATCAACGGGGGTCATTTGTCCTGAAGCACGCCATCCTGTGGGACGGGGCAAAACCGGATTTTGCAAGCGATTTTTCCCATTCATTCCTGGCGGTTGACCGCCTTGGGTGGAAATTTCCACTTCCCCCTGTTCATTCGCTGACCGGACTTCCGTTACCGGATCATGTCCGCGTAAGAGTTGGTCAATGGTAACTGACACGTCTTGATGAACCACCCAACGTCGTCTTTCCAGCATTTCCACCGCAATATCAAAGGTAGGAAGGGCTTTGCGTTCTAAAACCGTTTTTTGTGAACCCCGGCGTCGCGCTTCTTCATCCCCTAAAGTAACCGCTTGAATGCCGCCAATTAAGTCGGAGAGGGTGGGGTTTTTAATTAAATTATCCAGTTGGTTGCCGTGGGCAGTACCGACTAACTGCACCCCCCGTTCGGCAATGGTACGGGCGGCTAAGGCTTCTAATTCCGTGCCAATTTCATCAATGACAATCACTTCCGGCATATGATTTTCCACTGCCTCGATCATTACCTGATGCTGTAATTCGGGGCTTGCCACTTGCATCCGTCGCGCCCGTCCAATGGAAGGGTGAGGTATATCGCCATCGCCCGCAATTTCATTAGAGGTATCGATAATCACTACCCGCTTATTTAAATCATCCGCCAACACCCGTGCAATCTCCCGCAGTGCTGTGGTTTTCCCCACACCAGGACGACCGAGCATCAAAATAGACCGACCGGTCTCCACTAAATCACGAATCATGCCAATGGTGCCATAAACGGCCCGTCCAATGCGACAGGTTAAACCCACAATTTCTCCAGTGCGGTTGCGCATAGCACTGATGCGGTGTAAAGTCCGTTCAATTCCTGCTCGGTTATCGCCACTAAACATCCCCACGCGATCGCTGCAAAATTGAAGATCTTCGCGAGTGACCGTTGCCTCACTCAGGTATTCCCAATGATTGGCAAAGCGCGCTTCCGGCTTTCGTCCCAGATCAATGACCACTTCAATCAATTCCCCGCGCTGTGGATGATGGGTCAAGTGGTTAGAAATTTCTGGCGGCAAGGTGGCGAGTAAAGCATCCAAGTCATCAGTCACCTGCATCCGTTGAAATAAAGGTTTTTCCTTTTCCGTATTGTTTACAGCATCATGATCAAATTGATTTTGCTGATCCGATTGGCGTTGATTTTGGCTCACCATAAACGTTTTTAACAGGTTAATTCAGTTCGCGATTCACTCGTGGTAAGTGGGTTTGTCTTTGCTTGCTGTCGATTTCGTTTCAGTTGGGATACTAAAGTATCGGCTTGGCTGACAGCCTGCCATAATAATTCAGGATGATTTTCTAATTGCAAGGAAGATCCATTGCTTCCAAGTGCTGAATTGGGGTCATAAAACTGCTCTAGAGACTCTAAAAATGAGCTTAACTGAGAACGAGCAAAGCTGCCATAAGCAATTCCTGCAACATAAGACTGAGGAAAATCAGGAGGAACGTTGAGTAGTTTTTCAGAATGGAGTTTGGTTACGGTATGTTGATTGGTTCCTCCTGCCAGTTGCACATAGCCTGGTAAGTTGGCGTGTAGAACTTTCTGTGCTAACTTGACCGTGGCGCGCGTCGTTCCCATCCCTAAATCTCCACTCATGGGTCGGCCATCGGTTTGCCAAATTAAAGGACAAGGTAAGGGAGAAATGATTTGATAGAGTGCTTTTAAGTAGTCAATTAATTTGGGGTCATCTGGACAACTAATGGCGAGAAGTTTCAGTTGAGGCAGAATTGGCTGCAGGGACTCCCACAATTGTTGAAATTCCCTTTCTCGTCCAGCTTGGGTATGAATCTCGATCGCGTCAATGTTGAATTCCTTTAACTGTTCAACCACCGTACTCGCAGACAATTGATGCGATTGGGTGGTAATCAGTTGCGAGGGACAAACCGGTAAACAACGTCCACAACCGTAACAGCGATCAGTAATGACACCGGAGAAATCAATGGCATTTGCCGGACAAACCGCTTCACAAGGACGGTGACAATCTATGGGACACGAATCAGGATTAAACGTCGCTTTACGAAAATGAGGGTCTTCTCCATCATTAAGACTGACCATTAACCAAGGACGACCTTGCGTCAGAAAGCCTTGCGCGATCGCGCGCTCCTGTAATGCTTCTGCAACGGATAATCCTTCCTTGGCTGCTGCTACAACTGCAGAATCGGCAGCCACATCAATGCAATCTGCACCGGCTAAGGCATAGACCAAACTGAGCTGTCTGACTGCCGGGAGATGCTGATAACTGGCACCACAAATCAGCTTAAACCAGTGTCCTGCTTGTAAAGATTGTAAAGGGAAGTACATATCGTTCACACTTCCTATGTTATAGCGATTCAGCAAAATTGGGGAGGGGGCATCAAGTTTTCTCAATGGTTACTGAAGATTGCAAATAATTTTCGATCTTAAATTTTCAGAGAAGGACCCTCGCCGCCAAATATTTTTTAATCTACAATGCAGGACTATTAAATAAAGAGGATCTCTTGCTAAACTAAACCCAATTAGCCAAAACAGAGGTTGATTATGGGGATTTCCTTAAAAAAAGGAGAACGCGTCTCCTCAGAAAGATGGACAATGGCGTATGAGCGCTGTTGGTGCGGGTTATGAAGGTGGGTTACAAGCTATTCTGAATCGTTACTACAACTAGAAAAACTAGAAAAGATGGGTATCAACTTACAAAAAGGACAACGGATTTCACTGAAAAAAGAAGCGCCAAGTTTAAGCCGATTAATGTGTGCTTTAGGTTGGGATGTGGTTGATCGTTCCCGAGGCTTAAATTCCATGTTTAAAGCGGATTATGACCTCGATGCTTCAGTGTTGTGTCTCGATGAAAACGATCAGCTCAAAGGCAACTCGAATGTTGTTTATTTTGGCAATTTGAGTCATCAATCGGGATCAATTACCCATTTAGGAGATAACTTAACAGGTGCAGGAGAAGGGGATGATGAGCAAATTATCGTTGATTTACCGAAAATTCCTACAGAAATTGCGAAACTCGTTTTTGTTGTCAATATCTATGATGCTGTTAAACGAAAACACGATTTTGGACAAGTGGAAAATGCCTTTGTGCGTCTAGTTGACTTAGACAATAACCAAGAAATTGCCCGTTACACCCTTTCTGGAAATGACTATCAAGGTAAAACCAGTATGCTACTGGCTGAGGTATATCGCCATAATGATGAGTGGAAAATGGCTGCAGTTGGCAATGGTCTGGAACTAGATGGCTTACAACAAGTGGTTAATCATTATCTGTAAGTGAAAAATTGGCTATTGTTATCACTTGATCAATTTTTGTCTATCTCCACCAACTGAGTCGAACCTTACTGTTAGCAGATTTACTGAAAATTTTATCAACTATACCCCAAATCCGAATTGGACTTTACAATTTTGGATGAGATGGGTCTTTCAACTGTGGCATCAACCCCAACCAGCTCCTGAATACCAGTTAGGTTGGGGCGATCAGAGAGGAGTTCGCCATTGCTTAGAGCGTATCCTGAGTTGCGATTTTCAAAGGGTATTGCTGTCTCACGGCGGACCGATTGAAACAGATGCACACCGTTAACTTCGGGTCGCTTAGTACTTGTAATCCTCTATTTCTAGTTAGTAAAGACAATCGCTCACTCACGCTTAAAACACTCCTATCTAGCCAATGTAACTTTTAAAAGGAGGTTATGATTTCACTTCGTCGGTGGTGGGGTCGGTATGGTTCACAATTGATCTTAGTTGGATTGCTCTTGCTAACAGCAGGAATCATTCGACAGACACAAGCTGTGCCTATTTATGAATTATATTATTGGCTAACACGCCCCATTGAAATGGCGCAAGCGAATCAACAAAGAGAATTGACCAATGCCAGAATTCAAGAGCTGGAGCAGCAAGTTGAGGAATTACAACAACAAAATCAACGCTTAAAGGAACTCTCAGGATATCTTGAAAATCATTCGACACCGTTAAAAACCGCCCCAATTATTGGCCGCAGTGCAGATCATTGGTGGGAACAGATGGCAATTGGTCTGGGTAAGAATGAGGGGATTCATCAAGGAGATATTGTTACCGGATTAGGAGGGTTGGTAGGGCGAGTAGAACAGGTTACGCCTCACTCAAGCCTAGTCTTACTGATTAGCGATCCTAAAAGTCGAGTCGGAGCGATTATTAGTCGAAGCCGTGATATGGGATTTATTCGGGGTGAAGGAGAGCAACAAGTAGTGATGCGTTTTTTTGAAAAAGTACCCGATGTAAAAGTAGGAGATAGTGTCTTGACCTCTCCTGCAAGTCGTTTGTTTCCACCAGGAATTCCAGTGGGAAAAGTAACAGCTCTCAATTTAGATCAAGCCCCCGCACCCGAAGCAACAATCACTCTCAATGTTCCCATGGAAGAATTGGAATGGGTTTTTGTTCAACCCAAGACAAATCATGAGTAATAAGGTCAGCTGAGAATTCTGAATCAAGTTAAACAGCACTGGGATTCAGCTTTCCCTGGTATTCCCAGTTATCAACGTTTCGTGGAGTGGGTTCCTTCAACTTTAGGTATTGACCCGACCGGAACCGATATTCACTTGGGGCATAGTATTCCCGTGCGCAAACTCCGCACCTTTCAGGATGTGTTTTCTTCAACCAAGATGACAGGAATGGGACTGCTTTCTAACACTGTTTGCGAAATCGAACCAATTAAAACTTTGTCTAAGGGTTGATGTCCCCGTTTGCCAATAATAATGTCGCTGACTCTTAAAAATTGAGCGGTTTCCACAATTTCTGTCCCGACAACCCCATTACTGGTGGTAAAGCGGTAAGGAATATCAGCCAGCAGTTTTTGGCTGAGTTGTCTTAACTCATTTGTTTTTTCTTCATCGCGATGGCTAATCACATGGAGAACAATGACTTCTGCATTCGTTCTTCTGGCTAAATCTCCCGTTTTTTTCAAAACGTCTGTTGCCAGAGGAGAAGTATCAATAGCAGCAAGAAGACGAGTTTTTTCTGTAGTTGTAACTTTTGTCGGGTCAACTTCTCCTTTTTCGAGTAATTTTGGAGCAAAATGGGGAATTGCCCACGCCCCCAGAGGTGCGGTTACCAGAATGGATAATACAGCCAAAGCAAGAATAATTTCTCCCCCTTCGATACCTTGGGATAGAGGAATTGCCCCAATGGCAGCTTGTACCGTGGCTTTTGCCGAATTTCCAGGCAGTAAAAAGAGTTTTTCTCGCCAATTCCAGTTACTCCCGACAGTGGAGAGATACCAGCCGATACTGCGTCCAAACAGTAAGCCTAAGCCTAAAATGGCTAAACCGGGAAGGAAAACGCTAGCTAAAACACCGAGTTTCAAACTAACGCCGAGTAAGACAAATAAAACAATTTCGGCGACAATCCAAAGCTGATTAAATTCTACCCGTAACCGTCGTGCTAAAGGGGCATCAAATTCAATCAGGAAAAAGCCTAATGCCATCGTCGCGAGATAGCCGGAAAAATAAGGGAAGGTTTCGGCAAGGACAATTAATCCTAAGGCAAGGCTGGCAACAATGATCAGTTCATGAACCGGGTTTTGGGCAAATTTAAACTTAGCGAGAACTAGCGTAATCAGCCAAGCCATAGCATAGCCAATGATGACCCCACCAGCAATTTGTAAGAGGACTTGGAAAGGCAGTAAGGTGATAGAGTTTGCTTCTATCCCTTGTCCCAGAAAATTCAGTAAGAGGCTAAAAATGAGGAGAACTAACACATCGGATAAGGCACTCCCCGTTAAGATGACATCAGGAATACCTTTGGTCACCCCCCACCCTAAACTTTTGAGGCGTAACATTCCCGGAACAATCACTGCGGGGGATTCTGCACTGATGACACAGCCTAATAAAAGACCCATCCAGAGGTTAAAATCAAAAAGCAGCATGGAAAACAGCGCGATCGCGCTCATTTCGGCTAAAGCGGGTAAAACCCCCAGCCGTAACGCTACACTCCCCTGTTGCCATAGTTTTTCTTGATCTAATCCTAATCCTGCCCGCATTAAAATCACCATAACAGCTGCCGTTCGTAAATCGTCAGCGAGAGTGATTACAATTGGGTCAAGCCAATGGGTCAATTCTTGACCGAGGAGAATCCCCACTGCAATCATTCCCAGTAAGGGAGGCGTTCCCAGTCGGCGGACCAGTTCTCCGCCTAGAAATCCCAATAGTAAGATTAAAATAAAACTTGCGAGCATTCGGTTTGGACAATTTGGTGAATTCGATTAATCCCTTACAACTCAGTATTTTCTTTTTTCTAGCAGTTGTTCTGTTTCTTAGTTCTCTTTTAATTGCTGGTTTATCCTATTTACCCTTCTTTCAAATTTCTCAAGCTCTCATCAAACGGTTTGCCCCTGGCGAAATTTATCGTAACACCAGTCCTTCTTTTAAGATTTGGCTGGTTTTAACCATTATCATTATTGCTTTCGATGCCGCCTTTTTGCGACTTCCCAGTCCTACTTGGTTGGAATGGTTAGAATTTCCTTTAGGATTGTTTGTCGCAGTTGATGTTTGTTTCTTTAGCTTTAAAGTCATTGATAAATTATTCGAGAATTATCTATTGGGGGTCGCCCTTGAAGACGAAACGAAAATTAATAGTGAACTGTTTGCCTTAGGGGAATATTTAAGTAAAGCCACGACCGTTCTTATTATTATCTTTTGCTTTGCCCAAACCCATCAAATTAATTTGATTGGCTTACTTGCTAGTTTAGGAGTTGCAGGTGCCACCATTGCCTTTGCCTCCCAGAAAGTGATTGAAGAAATTCTTTGGAGTATTGTCTTATTAATTGACCGCCCTTTCAGTGTGGATGATTACATTCATCTTCAAGATCGTACTCTCGGTAAAGTGGAGTCTATTGGTTGGCGTTCTACAAAAATTCGTCTCTCAGGAAAAAATACATTAGCGGTCATCCCCAATAGTAATTTAGTCAAGGAAAATATTGAAAATTTAACCCGTGCAAAACGAGTGATTTCCATGATTACCTTGACATTCTTTAGTCGTTTATCTGAGAATGAAAAAGCTCTGATTCAGGAATTTATTTTCCAAAGTACTGATGATATTTTAGGGATTGATAGTGAGTTAACCCAAGTTAATTTTAAAGATGTTGTTGAGCGCGGAGGAGACCAATGTGTTCGGGCTGATATTATTTTCTTTATTTTAGGTGCAGCGGATACTTCCATGGAATTACGCCGAGGCTTACTCGAAATTGCCCGTGATAATATCGTGAACCGTTTAGAAATTTACGGCATTGCCTTTAACTGCGAACAAACAACCGTCGATGTTCCTCAGGAAATGACAATTTAGTAATCTCTGACTGTTGGTGAAAAGTGATGGTGAATTGTGCAGATTGAATGGGATATTCTAAAGGATGTTTTGGTATTAATGTTGCGCTTGGGATGCTTTTCTCTGGCTGCAATCGTTTCCCCATTTGTGGGTCGATTTTTACCAAGATTAATCTGGCGGTGTTTACTGTTAACCCAACGTTATATTGCGATTGATGCCAGGCATACCTATGATCAATTTATTAAATCGTTCCAGAATTTAATTGCAATTGCAGGAACTTTGTCTTTTCTAGCGTTAGCGTTAAACTTACTTGCCGAGTATGAAGAACTGTATAAATTTCTGGGTTTCTTTATTTATTTTGCCCTTTCCGTCACGCTGGCTTGGATTGCCCTCAAAATCAGTCGTCAATTGATTCGGCGGACAGTGATTGGTCTAGTGCAACGTTGGTTTGGGGAAGTTAATGAAGTCGTTTTAATTTTTGAAACCCTGATTTATGTTGTTATCGTAATTGCAGCAGGAATTATTTTTGCCATTGGTTTAAGACTCAATATTACTGCACTCATTGCTAGTTTAGGCATTAGTGGGGTTGCAATTGCTTTTGGGGCACAACAAACGCTGAGTCGCTTGTTTGGCACTCTTGAAATTTATTTAGATCGTCCCTATCGCCCTGGCGAATATATCCGCATTAGTTTTAATCCTTATGATGAAGATGCTTATGGTCGGATTGAATCTATTGGTTTACGTTCGACTAAAATTCGTATGGTGGCAACAAATACGATTACCATCGTTCCCAACTCATTAATGGCAGAAAAAAATATTGAAAACATCAGTCGCGGGAAAAAAATTGTTGCTATGTTATGCTTAGATTTTTTAAGAGTTTTAGATAATGGAGAACGGGCTTTAGTTAAACAAGTGGTACAAGATGCGAGTAATGTATTTTGGGGATTTACCAAAGCAAGTATTCATGTCCAGTTTTGTAGCACTGATTATCAAGCCGGAACCCGAGCACGAATTATCTTTTTTATTTCTAGTGTGGATGAAAGTTCTCTCGGCTTGCGTAAACGCCTTCTCGAATTAGCTAATAGCGCGATCGCGCATAAACTAGCTGCTTACAATCTTAAATTTACCACTCCTGAACCTGTGGTCTATATCGACTCGCCCATGTCGCTTTAGGTGAATTGCCATGAATCCACAATCTTTTTCAGACTATAACAATCCAGAAGCTTCTAGATCTCAAAACTTATCGCAAACTGTGGAAGAGTTGGAAGTAAAATTAGAGCAGTTACAGGCATCAGCACAAACATTAATTGGTGGGTTAATTGTGGCAATTCTAATTACAATTGGTGTGTCCGGATGGTTTGCCTACCGCTTAATCCTACAAGAACAAACGGCACGGCGCAAAGCTCAAGAATTTGAACAAACGGAAATTGAACTCCAAGAACAATTGGATGCTTTAGAACAACAACTGAATACACAACAGCAACAAATGGAACGCTTGCGAGAACAGATTCCTCAAAATCTCGAAAATCTAAATAGTGCCGTTGATTCTAACCAACGAGAAATTGAACGTTTACAAGAGCAAATTCAAGAACCTGAACAATCTACTAATGGAAAAGCAACCTCAAATATGTAATATCCGCATAATTTGACAGTGATTTAAATTAATGCTATAAAAGACTTAGTTCATCTATGTGGTTTTTATGTTGCTTAAGTTAGTGCTGTGGATGAAACACAGCACTCTCTTTTGCTACCATTGCCAACCTTCATCTTTAAGGGATCACGCCCGGTCTAATCTCTAACGTAGAAGAGAATTCATGGGATATTCTCTACAGAAACTGGCGTAGCCATTATAACCGCAAGAACTCTGGAGAAAAACTTTGATAATTATTACAAAGTATACGGTTTAGAACTTATTCTTCTAATAATCCCTCTTCCTGCATATGGCTAAGTAGCCAATTAGCCATGGTGGCGCGTCGAGTTTGTCGGGGACCAAAGTCGCCAATTTTATAGCCTTTAAAGCCTAATTTTTCCTTGAGGAGTTGTTTATTGGGTTTGGCAATGGAACGGGTCAATTTGACGGTAGCAGGGCGACTTTCAATAAAATCGGGAGGCTGGGGATAAGTGTCTCGCCACTCCGGGGGAACCAAATCATTTTGCCATTCTTCCCGCTTGGAATCGTAGCGATACCCCAAATAATACCAAACCAGTTGATTGACAGTAGCATCCGAAAGTTCTTCCTGGAGAATCCCCCAAATCGTTTCTTGATTCAAAGGCGGTAAATCTAACATTATTATCTTGTTTATCTTGTGAGTAGAAAAGAGCAAGTTTGTTCAAGACCAAATCATTAGTCGTCAATTAATCCTGACCTAATTGTATAACTGAGCTAACTTTCATCATTGATCTCAAACAAAAGTACAACTCGACTGGAATGTCAACGAAAAGAAAATAGCTCATTCCCAGACGGATAACCCTTAAGCGATCGCGCTTCCTGACCCACAGCATGGTATAGTAATGTTTGCGCTTAGGTTTCGATTAAAAAAGGCAATCGAAGTAAAGGGGAAAGCTCGGTGTAGGGCCGACACTGTCCCGCAACTGTGATGAAATTTGTTTTTGCTCAGAATTTCTCAGTCAGAACACCCGCCTAAGACATCTCAACCGACTAGAAGCATTCTGCGAGGTACAGATGCGGTTTATAACCGACAATCTCTATTTTTTTAATTTCCCAGTGGCAACCAATGCTACTTGCGATGGGAACAGTCAGACCGTTATCTTAAGCAATCTGAAGTTGAAGGAAATTGCTTGTTGAGCTCACTACGGATAGCGCGTTGGATGAGAAATTTATGAAAACTCAGCGCCAACTTCTTTGAGTGGAGAGTCCGCTTTGCACCCCAGTAGTTGATCTTCGTACAACGGGGATTAAGAGCGTCTCTGGCCATGATCCCGTATGTTTTAACTCTAATCATAAGGAATGAATCATCATGAACAAAATTCTATCTGCCATTCAGACGAATGATGAACGGTTTTGGAAGCGCTTAACCATTGGTTTACTCGCTCTGATTGCTCTACTCAGCCTAGCGCAACCGGCGGTTGCCCACCATCCGTTTGCTGGAGAAGCGCCTAACAATTGGTGGGAAGGCTTTTTATCGGGTTTAGGTCACCCTGTAATCGGCTTTGATCATCTGGCTTTTGTCATTGCCAGTGGTTTAGTCGCTGCGAATACAAAGCGGGGTTGGATGATTCCTTTAGGCTTTGTCATGGCGGCAATAGCGGGAACCGGACTTCATTTGCAAGGGGTTAACCTTCCTCTATTAGAAGTGATGATTGCGGCTTCTGTGATAGCAATGGGCGGTTTTTTAGTCCTCTTCCAAAGTCATAATGTGGTGGGTGAAAGTAATCATAATAATCAGGCAGAATCCTTTAGTTATAGCCTTTTGATTGCCTTGGGCAGCGCGATCGCGGGAATCTTTCATGGTTATGCTTATGGAGAAGCGGTTGTTGGCGCTGAAATGACCCCACTGGTTGCTTATTTAGCCGGGTTTACGTTGATCCAACTGGGCATTGCTTTAGGAAGCTATAAACTGGCGCAAACATTACTCGCCCAAGTGAGCACCCCCAGCGTTCCGCTCACGCGATTAATTGGTTGTGGAATAATGGGAATGGGAGTCGTCTTTGTCACGTCTGTCATCTAAGGAGGTCAAGCTCATGCCTGTTCCGTCCATTGCTTCTGGTTTGCTTGTTTGCGGTACAGTTCTCCTGCTAGCGCCCGCGAGTTGGGCAGGAGAACGTTTAGACGGAACCGTATTTTTTGATGCACCTCCCCGCTTGGAAGAGGCGAAAACCACCTTTAATGAAACCCAAATGCGAGGGGCAACTTACTATTTCACCCTCACCCTTCCCTCTCAAGCCGGTGAACCGCTGGGGAAAATAATGATTGAGCAACGGGGTGGGGTAGATGATATTCCCTTGCGCTTAGACCAAAGCACCGCCTTTGTCGGGACTGCTAGCGATAAACAAGAACCGATCGCGCTTGCAGATGTTTCCCAAAGCGAGAATAACCGTCAAATTACCGTGCAACTTGAAACTCCCGTGACACCGGGAACCACTTTCACCATTGGACTGCAACCGAGAAAAAATCCCAGATATGGTGGTGCTTATTTGTTTGGGATTACTGCCTTTCCGGCAGGGGATACCGTTCAAGAATTGTATTTAGGGGTCAGACGGATCCAGTTTTACGACCGTAGCAATGATTCCAATTTCCCAATGAGAACTCGTTGATTGTTAGCTCTCAGTTGAAGGGTGAGAGCTCAAATACAAAGAATATTCAGACAAAAAAATAGGAGTAAATATGGCTGCAAAAATCCCTGTCACCGTTGTTACAGGCTTTTTAGGTGCTGGCAAAACGACCCTGGTGCGACATTTACTGCAAAATAATCAAGGACGCAAAATTGCCGTTCTTGTCAATGAATTTGGCGAAGTGGGTATTGACGGCGACTTACTTCGCAGTTGCCAAATTTGTGATGAGGATGAACAGACCAGTAATAATATTGTGGAACTGACCAATGGCTGTTTATGTTGCACTGTGCAAGAGGAATTTTTTCCCACGATGCAAGCCCTCCTCAAACGCCGGAATGATATTGATTGCATTGTTGTAGAAACGTCTGGGCTAGCGCTACCGAAACCCCTGGTTCAGGCATTCCGTTGGCCGCAAATTCGCAATGGTGCAACCGTAGATGGGGTGGTTACCGTGGTCGATTGTGCCGCCTTAGCCAGTGGGGCATTGGTAGGAGATTTAGACGCTCTCGAAGCGCAACGTCAAGCTGATCCCAATCTAGAGCATGAAACCCCCATTGAGGAGTTATTTGAAGATCAACTAGCCTGTGCCGATCTGGTATTACTGACCAAGGCGGATCAAGTGGATGCGGCAACACGGAAAAAAGTTGAAAAGCGGTTGAAACAAGAATTGCCAGCAGGCGTCAATATTGTTCCTTGCTATAACGGGCAAGTGCCTGCCGATATCTTACTGGGCTTTAATGCTTCGGTGGAAGAAAACTTAGACAGTCGCCCTAGCCATCATGACCACGAAGAAGAACACGAACATGATGATGATATTAATTCGGTGCAATTGATTTTAGATGAGGCTTTTGAACCAAAACCATTAATGGAACGCATAGAAGTCTTATTTAAGGAAGCGGAAATTTATCGTGTGAAAGGCTTTGTCAATGTTCCTAATAAGCCGATGCGTCTGGTTATACAAGGGGTAGGCAAGCACTTAGACTCATTTTACGATCGCGCTTGGCAGAAGGATGAACTTCGCCAAACGCGTCTGGTTTTGATTGGACGAAATTTAGATGAAGGTCAAGTTAAAGCCAGCCTCCTGGAAGTTGTTCCTTCTCTCCATTAACGATCGCGCCGGGCTTTAAATACGCGAAGGGTTAAGGGATAGAAATACATCTGTCCCTTTTTTGCTCTTACGGCGCCATTGGGTACCAGTGCTAAACTCCAAAATGTCGTTAGGATAGCAACACCCCGCCCTGCCCAATCAATCCCATTTATTACTAGTGCAATTGCGCCCAAAGAGCTGTTCACCTCAGCACCAAAAATGGCTAAATAAATAAAAAAGCCGATTACGCCGAGAAAAAACAGCACCAAACTATAACCCACAAGGGCAATCTGGAAATTGAGAGCTTCTCGCCCTTGGAAATCGACATATTCGGATTCTTCTCGCTTGACCAGCCAAATTAAACCGGGAACAATAATATTGATTAGAGGAATGGGAAATTCTAGCCAGTACAGTGGAATCCAAATCAAGCCCGCCAGATGACAGACGATTGCCCAACGGACTTCTTCTTGTGTAACTTTTACCATTGCCGTAACCAAGGAGTTACTCATCTGGGTGGGAAGGTTTTAGTTTCAGCCAGATTCACTGCTAAGGTAGCATGTCTCAAGCGCTAAGTTTTACCCTTTCTTTTGTTGTAACCATTCCATCACTTGCTGACCCAGAGAAACATTGTTCAGGCGGTCAATTTCGCGCACCCCCGTGGGGCTAGTGACGTTAATTTCTGTTAAATACCCCCCAATCACATCAATCCCCACAAAAAATAAACCATCGGCCAATAAAGTAGGCGCGATCGCGCTACAAATTTCTCGATCTCGCCTCGTCATCGCTGCGGGTTCCACCCGTCCGCCCACTGCCATATTGCCGCGAAACTCGCCGCTAGTGGGAATGCGATTAATAGCACCAATTGGTTCTCCTTCTAATAAAATAATTCGTTTATCTCCCTCTTTCGCTTCCGGGAGAAAGGCTTGAATCATTACAGGTTCTCGCCCATTTTGCGTGCTAATTTCAATTAAAGAATTAAGATTGCGATCGCGCTTCTCTAAAAATAAAATTCCTTCCCCCGCTTTCCCGGCTAGCGGTTTTAAAACAGCACCCTCTTTTCGTTCCACAAACTCGCGAATTACTTTTTTATCTTCACTGACAATGGTTTCTGGAATCACCGTTGGAAAACGCATAGCATAGAGTTTTTCATTGGCTTTCTGCAACCCCTGCGGTGAATTAATCACTAATGTGTCAGTTGGCGTTAATAAGTCTAAGATTTGCGTTGCATAAAGATAAGGAATCGTCACCGGCGGATCGGTGCGCATAAACACGGCATCCATCTGTGTCAGCGGTTGTAACTTCCATTCTCCACACTGATACCACTCTTTCTGTGCGACCCAATGGTTATCTTGCAAACTCACAGGAGTAAGGTGAATTCGTTGGAGTCGTGCCCAAGCTTGAGATTGGACAATGCTCAAATAAGAGGCGGAGGTTGTCCAGACTTCATGACCTTGGGCTTGGGCGGCTTCCATAAAAGCAACTGTGGTGTCATGAGTTGGATCAAGTTGGAACAGTGGATCAATAATAAAGGCAAGTTTCATCTTAATTGTTTAGCCAAGTTTCAGTTTGTAAAAGATTATTAGCAATACATCTTTCAATGATTGTTATTATTTCAAAATTGAACTGAAATGAGCAATTAATCGCGTCTTCATTGTTATTCTCAATACTTTTCCTTTAAGCAGGGCTGCTGATTCGATGAAAATAGACAAACGAAGGAAGTTAGACCCCCTTTTATGCTTCAGCTTTATTGGTGATTCTGATCAATTATTGCAGAGCTGATTGAGGAATTTTTAGTAAAAAAAATTGACGAGGTATAAATAATGAAATAATTTTAGACAAGCGATACACTAGAGCTGATCCGTTCATGAATCGTGACTTGACTGGAATAGAAAGTTTAAGTTGACTAGAGATGAATGACAAGTAATGCAACCGACTGAGCGCCCTGAATCAGTTTCAATTATTCTCAAAATTGTGATTTAAATTTTTAAGTAAAAATGATATTAATTACTAAATATTTAAAATTGCTATTAAAGATTTTAAGAACTTCCTCCCGCTAAAAAAACTGATCAAATCCATAAAAAATTAGGTCTTACTGTCTCAACCAATGAAATTCCGTTCCTTATTTCCTGCCATTTCGCTGCGCTGGTTACTATTGGTTCCTTTTCTCATCCAGATCTTGGGGGTGGTGGGGGTAATCGGATATTTATCTTACTATAGTGGGAAAAAAGCGGTTGAAGAATTAGCCCATCAGCTCTTACATAAAACCAGTGATCGTGTTACGCAAACAACCAATCATTATTTAGACAACGCTTATGATATTAGTCAGGTGCATCTGCCACTGGTCAAATCAAGATTAGCCAACTTTGATAATTTAGATCAAATCCATCGTTATCTTATCGAGGCCCATCAAGACTTTCCAGAGATTACCAACGTTATGTTTGGCAATCCTGAAGGCGATTTTTTAACCAGTCAGCGTTCGATAGATAAGGGAATCACTGTAGTTGAGCCAACAGATGGGCAGTTCCAAGCCGGACGATCTCAGGAAAATAATCCCAGAAAATTAGACCTTTATGCCGTAACAAAAGATAGAAGGCTCGGGCAACATTTACAGACCATCGAGCAAATTGATGTGCGCGATCGCGCTTGGTATCGTCGTGCCGTGACCACTGGACAATCAGGCTGGAGTGAGCCTTTTTTCTTGGGAACCAGCAAAGCCCTGACGATTGATGCGTATACTCCATTTTACAGTCCATTTTCAGGGGATCTAGAAGGCGTTTTTGCTGTTAGTCTAAGTTTGGAAAAATTGAATGGGTTGTTAGTGCAACAAGCAATTGGTGATACCGGACAAGTTTTAATTTTGCAGCGGGATGGGTCATTAATTGCCAGTTCAGAAGGGAGTATATCTGCTTCTGTTACCTCTGTTCCTGACCCACTCCAACCCATCGCTCAGCAGTGGCTTCCCGGTTGGGAAAATGTCCATCTCCTAGTGAGTGCTGAGGCATTAGAAGCCAAGTTTGGTCCTTTAGCAGAGATTATGACGGCTCAAGAAGCATTATTGCGAGTTAATGGAGAGGATCAATATCTGCACGTCATGCCATACCAGAATCAGTATGGGTTGGATTGGGTTATTGTTACGATTCTGCCGCAATCACAGTTAATGACAAGCATTGAGAGCAATCGCAAATATACTCTTATGATTGGCGGTTTAACGATTTTTACCGTGACAAGTTTCACCCTGACGATTACCTATTGGTTGATCAAAGCCCTGGAAAATTTGAGCGATGCCAGTCGCTCCATTGCCGAAGGAAACTGGCAACACCCAATTCCAGAAAATAGCAAAATCAAAGAATTCAATGCCCTTGCCAAATCCTACAACCGAATGAGTCAAGAAATTCAGCATAGCTACGATCATCTGTGCAGGACTCTAGAAGAAATCAAAGCCACTAATCAACGGCTCCAGCAATTTTTAGAAGCGATTCCAGTAGGAATTGGCATTATTGATGCCCAAGGGAATCCTTGCTATACCAATCAACGCGCTGTGGAGCTTCTGGGGAAAAGGGCTGTTTCTCTCAAAAAGTTGTCAGATATCTCAGAGGTTTATCAAATTTATCTTGCTGGTACGAATCAACTTTATCCCTATGAAAAATTAGCTCTGGTGCGAGCGCTGAACGGAGAATTCGCAAGTAATAATGATGTGGAAATTCATTGGCGCGATCAGGGGAAGCACGTCATTTCTTTAGAAACCAGGGGAACACCCATTTATAATCAAGTAGGGGAAATTGAATATGCCGTCGTCACATTTCAAGATATTACGGAACAAAAACGGTCTGAGCGTCAGCTTTGGGAATTATCAGAACGTTTGGAACTATCCTTAGCAGCGGGTCAAATCGGTTATTGGGAATGGGACATTGCCCAAAAGACAATTTTTTGGGATCAGCGGATGTGCAATATTTTTGCGGTTACCTATCCCCTTACATCGGATGAAATTCGGGCGATTTGACATTCTCGCCTCCATCGTGATGATCGCGATCGCGTTTACCAACGCTTCCATCAAGCAATTGCTCAACAAACAGCTTTTGATACCGAATTTCGGATTATTCATCCCGATGGTAGCATTCACTTTCTTAAAACTTATGGCTTGATTCGCTTCGATCGTCAGGGTAATGCCCAAAGTATGATTGGGGTTAATTTCGATATTACAGAACTCAAAAACACACAAATTGAGTTAGAACAAAAAAATGCCGAACTGGTGCAAGCCAATCGTCTCAAAGATGAATTTTTGGCAACGATTAATCATGAGCTACGGACCCCCCTAAACGCTATCTTAGGGATGACGCAAGCCTTAGAACAAGAAGCATTAGGAGGTATGAATTCTCGACAACACAAAACCATACAAGTGATTCAGCGAAGCGGTTCTCATTTGCTGGAAATGGTCAACGATCTGCTAGAACTTTCCAAAATTGAATCCGGGACAAAAGAATTGCACTATACTCCCACCTCAGTTTTTGAACTCTGTCAATCTGCAACGACAATTGTTCAACCTGAAGTTCAGAATAAGCAACTGCAATTAGAAACCAAGCTTCCCTTGCCACTGCTCAAAATTTCAGTAGAAGAGCGATTGCTGCGCCAAGTCCTAATTAATTTGCTGAGTAATGCGATTAAATTTACTCCTAAAGGGGGCAAAATTATCCTGGAAGTAAGGTTTCCGAGCTCGAAAGGAGAGCATTGGCTTAGCTTTGCCGTTTATGATACCGGAATTGGGATTGCTGCAGAGAACTTACAGAAAATTTTTGAACCATTTGTGCAAATTGATAGTGCTTTAAACCGGAAATATCAAGGCACAGGAATTGGACTGTCTCTGGTGAAACAAATTGTGAAATTGCATGGTGGAGAAGTTACCGTAACCAGTCAAGAAGGCATCGGCAGTTGTTTTGTCTTTGATCTCCCTTGTGTAATTGCTAGTAGTGCTTTTGAAATTCAACTCAAGTCTTGGCACAACGGAGGAAAAGCCCCTGTCATTTTAGTGGTTGATGAACATGCAGGCAATTTAATGACAGTGAGTAACTACCTCGAAGCCAGAGGATATCACTTGCTCTCAGCCCATAATCAAGAAAAGGCGGTGGCACGCGCTCGCTCCTCTTGTCCCGATTTAGTGATCGTCACTTGGGAAGGGCCTGATCAATATGGGTTAGAGATGATACAGACGATTCGTGAGCAAGGGGAATTGACAAGCACTCCGATGATCGCGATCGCGCCTCAGACCTTATCCGATGAGAAAAACTGGGAGATAGAAGTGGCTCACGCTTTTAGAAAGCCCATTAAATTACAAGAATTAGCAAAAATAATCCAAGAAACCCTACATCATCTCTAACCCTCTGACGATTCCTTTTAAGAACTAACCATTGGATCTAATTGACCTTCTTCTTCCAGGGCATACAGCTCATCACAACCGCCAATGGAGTTATCATCAATAAAAATTTGAGGAAGACTGCGCTTTCCGTTGGCACGTTCTGCCATTTGCTCACGGGCTGCTTCATCCCCATCAATGGTGTATTCAGTAAAAGGAATATTTTTTTGAGTAAGTAGTGCTTTCGCTCGTAGACAAAACGGACAGGAACTCCAAGTATAAATCTCGACGTTTGCTGACATAGACCAATTTGTAAATGTTAGAAGTTTGTGTCGCTTTTGATCTTAACTTGTTAAGCGATTAATCATTCAATCAGTTGTTAAAATCGACTTTAGCAACTGTAAGATTAAGAAACAATGACATTCAGCCAAAAACTATGGCAGCAAAACCAAGATTTAGTTGAAGCCAGTCTCAACCATCCCTTTGTCCAAGGAATTGCTGATGGCAGCCTCGATCAGCGATGCTTTGCTTTTTATGTGGCACAAGATGCCTTTTTCTTAGAATCATTTGCTCGCGCTTACAGTATTGCTGCGGCTAAAGCCTTAGATTGGGAAGGATTTAATACCTTTCATCAATTGGCAGGAGGAGTCCTCGCAGAGCTAAATCTTCATCAAAGCTACGCCCAGCAATGGGGCATCGAGATCAAGGCAGTGACGCCTTCTGTTGCTACCCGCCGCTATACTGATTTTCTCCTAGCAACAGCTTGGGGAAGTGAAGTCGGTCTAACCGCTTGTGCCATGACGCCTTGTCTGCGGCTGTATTATTTTCTTGGTACCCAACTCGCTCAAAATCAAGCTGAGACTCACCAATATAGCGATTGGATTAAAACTTACAATGATGCTGAGTTCGGTCAACTGGTCGCTACCTTGGAAAGCTTAGTTGACCGGTATCTGATTAGAGAGGAAAAAGGTAACAGCACCTACCGTTATGCTTTGCAGTGTGAAAACGAGTTTTTTGCCGCTGCTTGGAACTTGCAATTCCCTTAGTTCATCTCTTCCCATTCCCTTAAACGATTCTGTTGTATTTGATCAAGATCGGGCGTGGGCAATAAGCTGACAAAAAACTGATTTATTTCACTTCGGGCACGATAGCTTGTCGCAGCTAAAGGTTGGGGTAAGAAAAAATCCCCTGCTGAAATAAAGATGATTGTTAGAAGTAAAGTCAGAGTCAATGTTTGGCAACGCATGACAAAATTCACCTTTTTTTAGTGGCTGACAATACAATTCTAGGTATTAAAGATAAAGTAAGCTGTTATTTAGATCACATAAAGTTTCTTGTTTACACTGTAAAAAATTGCTTTTAATAACTACCCATTCTCTTCCTCTTTGTTAGAGATCAATCAGCGTTAGGAGAAAGGATTTAAGCATTCATTACCCAGAAAAACAAGATTTTCAGCTTCCCTTGTAATTGTAATATTAACTACATTTCTTTGTTGAGATTACAATTTTAATGTGATATAAAACAAAATATTGATTGTTATAAATTACACATTAAAAATAAAAAGGGTGAGAAATTTCTCACCCTTTATCAATCACATTTTTGAAGAATTCAGAAATCCTTCTTACTTTTCTAAGTTTGGCGCTGTGAAAGAAAGCACTGAAGAATTAAGTTTTGCTACATCAGATGATTTGACTAAAGTTGGTACTGAATTCCGTAATCGATCTGTATAGGCAACCATTGTTGAATCATAAACCTGCGTCAAAATTTTCGGATAGAGTCCAACGCCAATAATGGGAATCAACAAACAAGCGATAATAAACACTTCTCGTGGTTCAGCATCCACTAAGACTTCATGAGACACCAGTTCTTGGTTCTCTTTCCCGTAGAAAATTTCTCGTAGCATTGAGAGCAGATAAATTGGCGTTAAAATGACTCCAACTGCCGCTAAAAAGACAACAATCACCTTAAATGTTGTATTGTAAGCATCACTGGTTGAGAAGCCAATAAACACCATCACTTCCGCCACAAAACCGCTCATTCCTGGTAAAGCAAGAGAGGCGAGAGAACAGGTGGTAAACATAGCAAAAATCTTCTGCATTTTTTGTCCCACACCGCCCATTTCATCAAGCATTAGGGTATGAGTCCGGTCATAGGTTGCTCCCACTAAGAAGAAGAGACTTGCCCCAATTAAGCCGTGAGACACCATCTGCAAGACAGCCCCACTTAAACCTAAATTGGTAAAAGAGCCAATGCCAATGAGAACAAAGCCCATGTGCGAAATCGAGGAATAGGCAATTTTTCGTTTCAGGTTGCGTTGGGCAAAAGAAGTCAGTGCTGCATAAATAATATTCACCACCCCTAAAATAACTAGCGCTGGGGCAAAGTAGGCATGGGCATCGGGTAACATCCCCGCATTCATCCGAATTAAGGCATAACCGCCCATTTTCAGAAGAATTCCTGCCAGTAACATGTGGACAGGAGCGGTAGCTTCACCATGGGCATCTGGAAGCCAAGTATGAAGGGGAAAAATGGGTAGCTTTACCGCATAAGCAATTAGAAAAGCGGCATAGAGCCAGAGCTGAAAGTTTAGCGCAATATCTTTGCTGACTAACGCCCGCATATCAAACGTGACAGTATCACCATAGAAAGCCATGGTTAAGCCTGCAACCAGAATAAAGAGCGAGCCGCCTGCGGTATAAAGGATAAATTTCGTTGCGGCATAGAGGCGTTTTTTTCCACCCCAAATCGAAAGCAATAGGTAAACCGGAATTAACTCCAATTCCCACACGAGGAAGAATAACAGCATATCCTGGACGGCAAAGACAGCAATTTGTCCGCCATACATTGCCAGCATCAGGAAATAAAAGAGTTTCGGTTTGAGCGTGACTGGCCAAGCCGCTAAAATTGCCAAAGTGGTAATAAAGCCAGTGAGTAGAATCAGAGGCATCGAAAGACCATCTGCCCCTACTGACCAATTCAAGTCCAGTTCAGGAATCCAGCTATAACTTTCGACGAGTTGTAGTTCTGGGTTCGAGAAGTCATAGTCAAGATAAAACGCGGCTACGATCAAGGCAAAGTTAATTAAACCGATTACAAGGGCATACCAACGCACTTGTTTCCCATCTTTATCTGGGATTAAGGGAATAAAAAACGAAGCAATTAAAGGAAAAAGGATAACAGTGGTTAACCAAGGAAAATTTGTCATAGTTTTTCAAATGAAATCAAGTGTAATTCTCATGTTTAAGGTGATAGGTGAGCGAATGACAAGGGATCGGGGAGACCAGATACGATGTACTCATCTTTTCTCCCTCTCCTATCCCCAATTGCCGATTTTTCAGGATCCGCTTTGACAGAAGGTTAAATCACACTAAAGGCAATGACAAACCCGAGAACGGCACCAAAAACAATCAAAGCGTAAAATTGGGCGCGACCGTTTTCAAAGTATTTCAAGCCCTCACCACTAATAATGGCGACTAAGCCGGTGAGATTAACAGCACCATCAACCACCCGATAGTCTACTTCCAGCACTTGTCGGGCTAGGCGACGACTCCCCTGTACAAAGAGGCTGTAATAGAGTTCGTCAAAGTACCACTTATTGAGAGAGAAGCGGTAGAGGGAAGGGAATTTTTGCGCGATCGCGCTCGGATCGATTTTATGACTGGCATACATTAAAGACGCCACGGTAATGCCAATTAAAGCAATTCCCACCGAGTTTCCAGCCATAATCAAAAATTCTGACCATTCAAACTCAGCCATCACCGCTTTCACTTCTTCTAGAGTTTCCCCAGGGGCATAAACAAACTCCTCAAAGAAGTTTTCCCAGGGCTTACCAATCCAACCAATAGCAAGAGAGGGAATTGCCAGAATGATTAAAGGTAAGGTCATGCTTAACGGCGATTCATGAGGGGTTTCACTGTGATGATGTTCATCGGCTCCAGGGTCGGATTCCAGTTCTCGGGTATCCATAGCACCCGGACCAAACGCGGGTCTAAGAGAAGCCAAAATCGACTCGTCATTCCCACGAAATTGACCTTCAAAAGTCATGAAATACATCCGGAACATATAAAAGGCCGTTAAGCCAGCGGTTAGCCAACCAATAAACCATAAAGCTGGATTGGCACTAAAGGCTTGACTTAAAATCTCGTCTTTAGACCAGAAGCCGGCAAAGGGAGGAATTCCACAAATGGCTAACGTTCCCACCAGAAACGTTAAAGAGGTAATGGGCATATATTTCCGTAAGCCTCCCATCAAGCGCATATCTTGAGCCAGATCGGGATTATGACCCACCACTTCTTCCATGCCATGAATGACCGAACCGGAACATAAAAACAACATGGCTTTGAAGAAAGCATGGGTCATCAGGTGGAAGAGACCCGCCGTGTAACCGCCAACTCCCATTGCCATTACCATATATCCCAATTGGGAAATGGTGGAGTAGGCTAATCCTTTTTTAATATCATTTTGCGTCAGCGCGATCGTTGCGCCCAAAAACGCTGTAAATGCCCCCGTCCAAGCAATGATACTCATGACAGAAGGAATGGCTTCAAACACTGGATACATCCGCGCAATTAGGAAAACACCGGCTGCAACCATTGTCGCCGCATGAATCAGTGCCGAAATCGGCGTTGGACCTTCCATAGCATCGGGAAGCCAGACATGAAGAGGAAATTGCGCTGATTTCGCTACCGGACCGAGGAAAACTAAGATCCCAAATAAAGCCGCCAAACTGGCGCCGATAATACCAGACTCAACAAGGGTTTCCAATTGTAATCCCATCTCGGTAAATTCAAAAGTACCGGTTGCCCAATAGAGTCCGAGCATTCCGAGGAGAAAACCAAAGTCACCGACACGGTTAACGACAAAAGCTTTCTGACAAGCATCAGCAGCCGCTTTGCGGTCATACCAAAAGCCAATCAGTAGGTAAGATGCCATCCCCACCAATTCCCAGAAAATATAAATTTGCACTAAGTTGGGACTAACCACTAAGCCCAACATGGAAGAGGCAAATAAGCTCAAATAAGCATAAAAGCGCACATAACCTGCATCATGAGCCATATAGCCATCGGTATAGACCATGACCAAAAAAGCAACAGTGGTTACGACGCTCAACATCACCGTGCTGAGAGGGTCAATGGTATAACCCATGGTTAATTTAAAATCTCCCGCTGCTGCCCATTCAAAGGTGCGCAGAAACGTTTCATGACCATTAATTTGACTCCAGAGCAACGCGAAAGATAAAACCATGGTTGCCCCAGTCAGAGAGACAATAAAAATAGCTGCGGGTTGACGCAGACGACTGGTGACTTGGTTAAAGGAAATCAGCCCAGTGCCAACAATCATCGCGCCGACCAAAGGCAGAACCGGAATTAGCCAAGCATATTGATACAGTTGTTCCATATAATTTAAGCCTACTGATAGTAGTGATTACACCCTAGTTAATCGATAACAGAGGAGAGTTTCCACCGTCTTGGGGAAGACTGAGTGGAAATACCGTTAACAATTGTGACATATTCAGTTGAGCACATTGTCGCGATTTTGCTCTCGCCATGAAGGATTTTTAGCTAAAATGCCATCATAATTTGTTAAGAAACGTTTAATTAATGATTAGATCACTGCTATTTTGCCATTGATCAGTGCGATCACTGATGAGTGGCAAAGGCGGCAATTAATTTGTCACAGTGAGGAGAAGCTACGATTAGGAGCAAAATCATGGAAAAGCCAGAACAAAACGAACCCATTTGGGAATATAAAGTCGTTCATCTTAATATTAAAAATACAGAAACTCCCAATGCTGAAGCAGCGAGTTCAGCAACAAAAGGAACGTTTAGCCCCGAGTTTCTCAAGCAAGAATTTCCAGATATTTATAGCGGACAAGGAGCCTCTAACCATCCGGCGCGTCAATTACAAGATGCTTTAAACCGCTTAGGGAAAGAGGGATGGGAATTTTTTGAAATTCACGAAGTTGGTTCTCTAACCATGATGTTTTTTAAACGGCTACAACCTCAATCGCCAGATCACTCTGAAACACAGAAAAATGTTTAATCGCATTGCCTTACCAAGCGATGATTAACTGGTTTGTCTTGGCAGCAATCATTAAATTGGCTTTTTTATTAACTTGAGTTTTACATTTTTGAATTAACGATTGTTTTTATTGATTGAATTAGACTCTCCTGTTAACTGTAGAGTTTAGGATGAGAACAAAGCATGACCCGTTCAACTCATGAACCCTTCTCATCAGCGTTCGCAACATTCTTCTTAAAGTCATCAAGGACACCACAATCATCAACATCATCATGACCCAGCGGTTTTTAAGCAACGTTTCTTCATTTGCTTAGTTAGAAATGATTCAAATTAGAAGATTGGTGAATTTTTTTATTTATTAATCAGATAATAATCGGTAAGCAAACTGTAAAAATACTACCTTTTCCTAATTCACTTTTGACTTTGATCTTACCTTGATGCGCCAGCGCGATCGCGCTCGCAATGGCTAGCCCTAAACCCGAAACCCCTCTATCCCTTGAACGGGCTTTATTGACGCGATAAAAGCGATCAAAAATGAGGGTTTGTTCCTCTTTTGGAATGCCAATCCCTGTATCGATCACCTCAATCAAAGCCTTATTATGTTCTTGCCTTAAAACTAAAGTGACTTTTCCTCCTTTTAAGGTATGTTGAATGGAATTAATGACTAAATTCGTGACTAAACGATACAATTTTTCTTCCTCTCCCCTTACTTTTAAAGGTTGAGTAACTTGCATTTGAGCAATTAAGTTAATCTCTTCTCTATAGGCAAAAGCAGAAAATTCCTCAGCAATATCAGTAATTAAATCATTGAGAATAACTGTTTTTTCTAATAACTGATCATCGTTTGTTAATTGTCGTTCCATCCGACAAAGCATTAATAAATCGGCAACCAAAGCGGAAAGACGTTGGTTCTGTCGTTTAAGGGTGTGGAACGTTTCTCGGCTGTCTTTTTCGGTTAAAGTTGGTAACATTAAAGAAGATTCAATCGTTGCGCGAGTCGCAGCTAAAGGCGTTCTTAATTCATGGGCTGCATCAGCCGTAAATTGTTGAATTTGTTGGTAGGATTGGTAAATCGGTGCCATTGCTTTTCCCGCCAACCACCAACTCGCAAACATGACGAAAACAATGAGAATCGGCAATCCTAATACAATAATCCATTTGACATTTGCAACATAATTATCAAAAGCCTCTAGGTTTCTTCCGATTTGAAGATAGCCCCACGGTTGATTATTTTGGGTATGTAATTCTAGATAAATTTGCCGATAACGAATGCCATTAATATCCCTTAGATTTTTCCATTGTTGTTGATTATAATTGATTGATAAACCTTCTGGTTGTATGCCTGCTAGGGCGACTAACTCCCCAGATAAACCATAGAACTGTAAATAGTAATGATCTTGTTGCAGTGCCCCCGCTAATTGAGGGTTATTGTGAGTACAACTGGTTGTTTCTACACACAAAGTTGGGATTAGATTCTTAACCCGTTTATTTAATTGTCCAGGTTGTTCTAAAATCGGTTCTAAACTGTCATGAATTGTCCCGGCAACGGTTTCTAATTCTTGATTAATACTAATGCGATGGGCGTGCGCGATCGCTTCATAAACGCCTAATGCCGATACTCCTAAAATTAAACTTAAAACTCCGGCATACCACCTCGCTAATCGCCATCTGGTTTCTGTAAATAATTTGTTGTTATACATTTACATTGTCGTCTAATTTCTCTTGATTTCATCCTTTCAAAGAATTTAAAAATCATGGAAATAACTCCAAATATTTAAAATAGTCTGATTGAATTAAATTAAAATGTCTTCTATCTAAAGTTAAAATTTTTCTAATTTGATAACGTTCTGCTAAATAAATAGTGGTTGGTTTCATGGATTTTAAATTTTATATTCTGTTAGGAATCTTAAATCAGTTGTCAATTTCTGCATTTTATACTCTCTTTAATTCCCCTATCTCTATCGTTCTCTTTCAATCAATTCACCTTGTAGGTATTTATGTAAAATTTCTTGACTTAAATTAGGAATAGATTGACCAAGTTGTTCAGAGAGTTCTTGAAATTTTTGACTATCTTCTACAGATAAAGTCACTTCTATTTTTTGCTGATTGATTTGATGACTAGCATAAGTTTGATAACGCTTCATTTCTTGAGAGAGATTTTCAACACTTTCCCATTCTTTTTTTTCAACACTTTCTAACAGTTCTTTTTCTTCAGGATTGAGAGAATTCATGATGTGATTAACCTCCTAAGTATATTTTGGTCATTTTTCGACTAGGAATAATGGTTTTGAGAAATATCTCTAAATCATTTTCGACAAAGGGAACTAGATAAACATAATTATCTATTTTAACAATAAAAATCTTTTGACTGGGATATTTGTCAGAGTTATAGTGTTTAATAACATCGAGGAGATTTCCTTGTTCAATCGCTTGAATAATATTATCAAAGGTAATTCCTCTTTTTTGTTGCAGTTGTTGGTTTTTCTCCCTATTCCAATTAAAGGGTTTCATTTTCATTGATTGCTAAACGATAGCCTAATCCATAAATGGTTTCAATTAAATGTTCACAACCATATTCCGATAATTTCTTCCGTAACAATCGCATTTGTGCTGCGACGACATTACTCATGGGTTGTGAACCTAATTCCCATAATCGCTCTAAAAGTTGTTCTCGATTTAAGATTTGGTTAGGATGTCGCATAAAATACTCTAATAATTGAAATTCCTTACTGGTGAGAGGAATAACTTTTGTTTCACCAGATGTCTCTGTGCATTTCACCGTATTTGTGCCATAATCTAACTCAAGATTGCCGACTTTTAGCGTTTGCGGTTGCAGTTGAGGGGATCTTCTTTGTAAAGCTCTGAGTCGCGCTAATAATTCCGCCATACCAAACGGTTTCACTAAATAGTCATCCGCCCCAGCATCTAACCCCATTACCTTATCTTCCATGGTATCCTTTGCGGTCAACATGAGAACAGGTAAAGGATTATTTTGATGTCTTAAACGTTGAAGTAATTCCAGTCCCGATAACCCTGGCAATAACCAGTCAAAGATTGCCAAATCATACTCTAAAAAAGTGTCTTCTAAATAATCCCATGCTTCCTCACCATTTAAAACCCAATCGACTATATAATTGTGTTGGTTGAGGGTTCTTTTAATTGCACGCCCTAAATCGGGTTCATCTTCAACTAATAAGATTCGCATAAATTATGCCATTTTCTTTCGATCAATGATAAAAACTTGTAGGGTTTGCCTTGGCTACCGTACTTTATAGCTGATTGTCCATTATTAGTGACTTGATCTGTTTCAAGGTTATACCAACTTAAAAAGTAGATGTTTATGGTGGGCAATGCCTACCCTACATTTAATTCAGAGTTTATTACTGTAACTTGATTGTTCCAAAATGGGATTAGTAGCTGTTGATGGTTGGATCTTATTTTTTACGAAGTTACTAATGTCATCAACAAAGGTATAAACGACAGGAATAACAATTAAAGTTAATAACGTTGATACCGTTAATCCGCCTAAAATAACCGTAGCAATGGGAGAATAAGCATCCATTCCTGTTTCGGGGTAAAAGGCAAGTCTAAATACCACAATCATTGTGGTTAAAGTCGTCATGAAAATCGCTTTTAAACGTACGGGTCCCGCTTCTCGAATCGCTTTACTTCTGGGAATACCTTCTTGACGTTTTGTTAAAATTAGTTCTAGTAACAAGATTGCGGAAGAAACGGCAATTCCTGAGAGGATAATAATGCCTAAAATCGAAACAGTGGATAAAGTTTGTTGTAAGGATTCAGGGATAAGGGTTGACAGGAGTCAAAAAAGGGTTAAGCTGAAGCCATGATGATGAGCCAAGAGCACTCGTTCCCCAAGGCGGAAGAA
>JAAANX010000043.1 GCA_009909085.1 Cyanobacteria bacterium GSL.Bin1
GAGCTTGGTTTTCTGTTTCTAAGGCGATGAGGCGTTGGGTTTGTTCTTTTGGGGTCATGCACCCAATCTTATCACTTTCTTCTTCTCGTCAGTCAGCTCTCTCTCCTACCTCGGCAGTTACTTTAATATATCATAATTGTGAGTGAAATTACTAATATAAAGCAATAGAGGACACTTTTCAAAGTGTCCTCTATTAAACATTAGCAAATTAATGATCACTTTACTATCATTTCAGAGATTAACAAGATCAATTGTGAGGAGTGAGTGTGATTATGTCTAACAGTAAAGTTGGTGTGTCTTTATTTTGTCTAATTGCTGTTACAGCTTTTGCCTCTGAATCTGCATTAGCTGAGACAAATATCGGAAAAAAAGCATCGGAACTTACAAAATATTCTTATTCTGCTTCTGACCTTTTTACCGCGTATGATCCAGTCAACTTAGAAGAATTTTGTGAACGCTATCCCTTTAATTCTCGCTGCGCTGATTTAGAACCTTCAACGCCTGGAGTTGAAACTTCTTCAGCTTCTTCCCCCTCTAGTGCTAACAGTGGTTGGGCGGTTACGCCTGAGATTGGAACTCTAGGTTTGGGAGCATCTGTGACCTATGGCATTACTCCACAATTAAATGGGCGACTGGGACTCAATGCCTTTTCTTTGGGAATCGATGTTGAGGATACAGAAGCCACTTATGATTCCGATGTCAATTTACTCAACATTTCTGCTGCTGCAGATTACTATCCTTTCGAGAATGCTGGATTTAAAGTTTCTGCAGGCTTAATCTTCAATGACAACAACATTAGCGGGACAGCAACACCTAACGGAGGAACGATTGATATTGGCGACGATACCTTCGCTGCATCAGAATTAGGTTCAGTTGATGCAGATGTTGAGTTTCCCAATGAAATTGCTCCCTACATTGGTATTGGTTGGGGTAACCCAGTCCGACCCGGTAGCCGTTGGAATTTTAACGTGAATTTAGGAGTGATGTTCCCGGGTTCTCCGGAAGTAGATGTATCAGCCAATGATGTTGCTCCTGCTGTTCAAAATCAGGTTGAGCAAGCCATTGCCCAGGAAGAAGAAGATTTAGAAGACGAATTGGATAACTTTAATATTTATCCTGTTTTGACAGTAGGGGTTTCTTATCAATTCTAATTGAATTTTTTCCTTCATCTCCCAATTTTGGCGCTATCTTATGGGAGGAGATCCTAGATTCTAGGCTGAGGCAATCTAGATCTGATCAGCGCGAGACAAGTCGATGCCATAATTGTTATTAGTTCCTGATTCGGAGTTTTGTTTTCTAATTTCTGATTTCCGAATAACCAATGACAAAATGGCTTCTGAGAAATTTCGCCAGCAATTAAGAAAAGAAGCAGAAAAGTGGCAAGCAGAGGGGTTAATTGATCCCTCTGTTTTTCACCGATTAGCCCAACGTTATCAGTTTCATACTCTCGAAGCGGATCGTCAGAGTCGCTTTATCATTATTTTATTTGGTTTGGGCGGATTGCTTCTCGGCTTAGGTTTAATTACCCTAGTGGCTGCCAACTGGCAAGGTTGGTCGCGAGGAGTGCGAGTAGGATTGCTCTTAAGTCTCTTTATTGCCGTCAATAGTGCTGGCTTTTGGGGATGGCACTCTCCGCAACAGCGGTGGCAACGATTGGGAAAAGGACTGCTTTTATGCGGTGCTTTGCTTCTTGGGGCAAATTTAGGGTTAATGTCCCAAATGTTTCACCAAAGTGGCGCCGTTTATGAACTGTATTTTGTTTGGGGAATAGGTGTCTTAGCCATGGCTTATGGGTTACAGCTGACTTGGCTGGCAATTCTTGCCATTGGGTTGATCGGAGTGGGGTATTGGTGGGGACTTCCTAATCTGTTTGATCCGGGAGAGACGATGCGATTGTCGGTTGTTATGCAATATGTTCCCTTACTGGCAATGGTCCTCTATCTTCCTCTAGCTGAATTGTGTCAATCACAATGGGTGTTAGTTTGGGGAGTGGTAGCAGTGGTTTCCGCCTTTGAAGTGAGTGTGATTCGGGAATTATCAACGATCGCGCCTTCTTTTCTAGCCGGAGGAGTGGTTACTGCCGCGATCGCGCTGCCTCCTTTATTATTATGGGCCTACTATCCCCGACGAATCGACATTCGACTCCAATTTCACGCAGTTACCTCTCGTCTGGCCATCTTGTTTCTTGCTGCTGTCTGTTACTTGTTTTCCTTTCACTATATCTGGCGTGATTTGAATGTGGGTCGCAACGAGGAAGCAGTGCTCTCTCATCCGGCTGTTTTCGGACAACTGATCGTCTTTACCAGCCTCACGATTTATCAGTGGTGGCGTTTGGGTCAGAGAAGAAATCGAGGGTGGCGATTGGCGTTCAACAGTACACTGGTTGCGGTTACGAGTGTCTTAACTGGCTTAGGAGTCGGCAGTGCCGTGGCAGGATTCAGCCTTTTCAATGTCGTGTGGTTGCCCACTGTCATCTATAATGCTCTGCTCTTTTTTCTCGCGATCGCGCTGATTCGACAAGGGCTCAATCAAGAGATTCGTCTCCAGTTCTGGGCCGGTTTATTATTTTTGAGTTTACAAATTTTCTCCCGGATGTTGGAGTATCAAACCGGCTTAGTCTTCAAGTCGGTCATTTTCTTTCTCTGTGGTCTCGCCATTGTTGTTGCCGGCTTATGGTTTGAACGCTATCTCCAACAAGAATGAGAAGCTGCCTTGAAGGAAGACAAGGCAAAGGGGTGAGGGGGAGAGCTGGTGAACCCAATAATGAGTCATTGGTATCTGGTAATTGCTCACTAACGACGAGACGGACGCTGCATTTTCGAGAGAGTGGGTAAAGGACGGGGAGAGGGGGTATCGGACCCAGTGAGATAACGAGTTGTTGTTTTGCGTTGGGAAACGGGGCGATATTGATAGCTTTGCCACCACCGGAGCGCGATCGCGCTGGTGCCCACTAAGAGTCCTAGCGTCAATAAGCTCCAACGCTCCCCAAAGCCGCCAATCAGGGCATTGACGACTCCAATGGTCAAAATAAAAGCAGAAATGGGTTCTTTGCGATAAGCACGAGTAATAAAGCGCGGTAACAAAATGTTCATGCTTGTCCTTGAGCGTTAGATTTTAATTCAAAGTGCTAATTCTACAGTAACGAACGATCAAACTAATCCTACCCAAGCGAGTAAGCCCTTTCCGGTGAGAAATTCGATCAGCAATAGGGCGACAAACCCAATCATGGCAGCACGACCATTCAGACGTTCTGCATATTGATTAAAGCCAAACTTAGGTTCTTTGGTATTGGGCGTGACACTCGGTTGGGGTTGATTCATCATTAATTTTTTATAGTTGCTACCTTAATCATCAGTGGGGAACTTACCAGGACGAACCGTCAGCGTTTCCTCCTTGCCATTGCGATTAACATTTACTGTTAATGCTTCACCAATAGCACTCCTTTCCACCGCTTGTTGGACATCAGTGGCCGTTTGGATGGCATTGCCGCCTACGTTCAAAATGATATCACCTTCGCGAAAACCGGCGCGATCAGCCGGAGAATTATCCACGACACCGACAACCAGTACCCCTTGTTCAGCCGCAACGGAAAAGTCAAAGCGACTAGCACCATTAATTTCTTTGCGCAGATCGGGGGTGAGTGTTACCATCCGAATCCCCAAGTAGGGGTGCGCGGCTTCTCCTTCTGTGACCAATTGGTTTGCAATGCGGGAGGCAAGTTCGATGGGAATGGCAAACCCTAACCCTTCGGCATTGGCGCGAATTGCCGTATTAACGCCAATGACCTCCCCTTGGGCATTTAAAAGCGGACCCCCCGAATTGCCTGGATTAATCGCTGCATCCGTTTGAATGAAACTGACCCGTTTATCGGGAATGCCCACTTGAGAACTCGACCGGCCAATGGCACTGATAATGCCCACAGTAACGGTATTATTTAAGCCAAGCGGATTGCCAATCGCGATCGCCCAATCGCCGGGGATAATCGCTTGAGAACTGCCCAAAGTAACAGTGGGAAGGTTCTGAGCCGGAATTTTAATCACAGCGACATCAGTTACTAGATCAGCCCCGACCACAACTCCCTCAAAACTTCGTCCATCTCTCAGCGTTACTTTGACCTCATCGGCATCTTCCACGACATGGGCATTGGTTAAGACTAAGCCATCTGCACTAAAAATAAACCCCGATCCGGTTCCTTCCCGCACCCGACGACGTTCTTGAGGGGCTTCTTCCCCAAAAAATCGTCGATAAAAAGGCTCCTGTTCCTTTTGTGATATAATTCGAGCCGAGTCAAGGCGAACAACGGCTGGACCCACGGTTTGGGCTGCTCTAGCAATAAAGCTGGAACTTTCTAGAGGAGGCGTAGCGGGTCGTGAAGAAGGATCGGGAAGTTGGATCGGCTGCACTGGGGAGAGATCAACTGCCGGTGATGGATCGTCTTGCCAATATTGACTGGCAGATAATCCAGCCACTCCTCCTAAAGTAAGTAAACCCAAATAAAGTCCTAGTTGCTTGCTGAATCGGCTCATGGGGTAGCGTTTTGCTTTTCTTTTCTAGTGTACGTAATTTTTTGGAAAGTAGCAGATGACGCAGACGTCTCGGCAATGGAAAAAGCTCTTCATTTTTAATTTGCGGTGGCGAGGAGGAATTATGATTGCCCTCCCTGTAATTTGTTTGCTGACCGCAATTTTAATGATTGCTGGCTTACGGTCTCAAACGGCAAATGCCCGGACTCAAGAACAAAAAAGTCAAAGTATTCTCAATGCTGCCAATGCCTTGCTGCTGGGATTACAAGGGGCAGAATCGGAAGTCCGGGGTTATAGTGTTACCCAAAATCAGACGTTTTTAGATAACTATGAAAAAGCACAAACCACGATTAATAAAAACTGCGATGAGTTACAAGCTTTAGCCCAAGAAAGTGCCATACAAAAAACAGAAGTTGCTCAAATTCAAGAGTTAGTTAAACAACAACTGAATCATTTAGAAGCAACGATTCAACTGAGTCAAAATTCAACAAAAATCACCCAACAATCTTCGGTCCTTGATCGGCAACTTTTAAAAAATGAGATTCAATTTCAAGAGCTAGAAAATGTAATCGCGCAGTTTATTGAACAACAAAAAAATGCGCAAGCGCAACGGGAAGCAAAAGTTGAGACTTGGAAAAATTTAACCACACAAGTGCAATGGTTAGCCCTGATTGTTGGCTTAACAGCAACCGGTGGCGCGATTTATCTTTTTATTAATTTAGATCATCAATTGTCACAATATACAGATCGGATTGAAGAAAGTAATGCTTATTTAGCGCGGACGACCCAAACCCTCGAAAAACGCAATCAAGAGTTAGACCAATTTGCTTACATTGTATCTCATGATCTCAAAGCGCCTTTACGCGCGATCGCGAATCTTTCCAGTTGGATTGAAGAAGATTTAGCCGGCAGATTAGACCCAGAAATGCAACATCAAATGGATTTATTACGCGGAAGAGTCCATCGCATGGAAGCGTTTATTAATGGCATTTTGGAATACTCTCGTGTCGGACGAATGCGCTCACAAGTCGAGACCGTCAATGTGGAATCGTTACTGAAAGAAATTATTGATTCCCTTGCCCCGCCGCCGGAATTCACCATTGAATTTTCGACTCCGATGCCCACTTTAGTCACTGATCCCTTACCCTTACAACAAATCTTTACAAATTTAATTAGCAATGCGATTAAACATCATCATCGTTGCGATGGAAAAATTTTTATTGCTTCCCAAGAACTAGCAAACGCTTACCAATTTAGCATTAGCGATGATGGACCCGGCATTGATTCCAAATTTCATGAAAAAATATTTATTATGTTTCAAACGCTCCAAGCGCGCGATACTGTAGAAAATACAGGTGTTGGCTTAGCAATTATTAAAAAAATTCTTGACGATAAAGGAGGAACAATTAAAGTAGAGTCGGAACCCGAAAAGGGAACTACTTTTTATTTTACCTGGCTTAAAAGATAAACCAATTATCCATTTCTGAGAACTCTATTTTTAAGTAGAGGAAAAGAAATGGTAGCCTTTGTTACACTGAAGAGCCATGACGTTAATTGTTGCAACAAAAATGTCAAAAAAACAACTCAATATTTTATTAGTAGAAGATGATGAAGTTGATGTAATGACCGTGCAACGCGCCTTTAAGAAAAATAATCTTCTAAAAGACCATCAACTGTTTGTGGCCAATAATGGGATTGAAGCCTTGAATTTACTGCGAGGAGAGGGAACGGAAACAATGCCCTTGCATAACCGGTTGGTCTTGCTTGATTTGAATATGCCCAAAATGGGGGGAATTGAATTTCTCCATGAACTAAGGGCTGATCCCTGCTTGCAAACAACCTCTGTCATTGTCCTGACGACATCTGATGAAGACAGAGATAAAGTAGAAGCGTATAAGTTTAATGTTGCCGGTTATATTCTCAAGCCGGTGACATTTGATAAATTTGTGGATACGATCGCGGTAATTGATGAATATTGGCAGTTGAGTCAACTGCCAACGATTTATCCAGATCATTAATGGCTATGGTAAAAGTGTTACTGGTAGAAGATGATGAAGTGGATCGCATGGCGGTTGAGCGCGCTTTGAAAAAAGGCGTGGAAGATGAACTGATTATCCTCTCAGCAGACAACTGTACTAGTGCCCTCGACAACTTAGACAGTCATGATGATCTCGAATGTGTCTTTTTAGACTACCGACTGCCCGATGGCGATGGCTTAAGTTTAATTGAACAAATTCGGAGTCAGTACAGTAAACTACCTTTGGTGGTCTTAACCGGACAAGGGGATCATCAAGTGGCAGTTGACTTGATGAAAGCGGGGGCGATTGATTATTTATCTAAAGCAGAAATCTCTCCGGAAAATCTCTCCCAAAGCCTCCACCGCGCGGTTCGGGTGTATCGTGCCGAACGCGAAGCCGAAGCAGCTAATGCGCGTCTTCGGGAAAGTGAAGAACGCTATCGACTGGTTTTAGAAGGCTCGAATGAAGGGATTTGGGATTGGAATGTTGAATCACAAGTCGTCTATTGTAATGACCGCTTTCTACAAATGATTGGTTTAGCACCAGGGGAGCGAGAAATTGAAAAAGACCAGTTCTATGGTCAAATTCATCCCGATGATCGTGCCCAGGTGAAAGCAACGGTTGAAGACTGTTTGCTGGGTACAATTAACCAAATCGAAGTTGAATTTCGCGTCCGTCATACCTCTGGCGAATATCGCTACTGCATTGCTCGCGGCAAAGCGCAACATACTCTTCGCGGAGAAGCCCGGCGCCTCTCAGGGGTTTTAATTGATATTACTGAACGCAAGCGCAATGAAGTGCGCAGTCAGTTTCTTGCCGAAGCTAGTCAACTCTTGTCTTCTTCTCTAGAATATCGCACCACCTTGGAAAATTTAGCGCGTCTGGCGGTGCCTCGCCTTGCGGATTGGTGCGCGATCGATGTGGTGGATGGAGAAGGGGTTTATGGGAGTCCACCCAGCTTAAAACGCATTGCAGTGGCTCATGTTGATCCCAATAAAGCGAACCTGGTTTGGCAATTAGAACCTTATCTCAATAATCAAGAAAAAAAACAATATCATTGTGGTGCTGCTGTCTTGCGAAGTCATGGTTCCGATGCCTGTTTTTATGTCAATGGGGCGAAAAATTATGATATGGCGGTAGATCAAGAACATCTCCATATTTTAGAAGCATTGGATTGTCGTTCTTACATCTGTGTACCTCTAGCCGTTGGTGAAGAAATTTTAGGCACGCTCTTGTTTGCCAGTAGTGAATCGGGGCGACATTATACCCAAGCCGATTTATCCTTAGCCGAAGATTTAGCCCAACGGGCGGCGTTAGCAATTGAAAATGCTCGTTTGTACCAGGAAGCGCAAGAAGCAACCAATAATTTACGCACCACTTTTCGGATTTTACAAGAACAAGAACAACAGCTGCGCACCCTCCAACAGTTAACAAACTTGTTGAATCAACGGTTGAGTAATTTGCCGGAACTCTTAAAGGTGATGGCACAAGCCACCTATAAAACCATTGCCCACGCAGAAGTCTGTTTAATTGCTTTGTACAATTCCCATCAGGAAGTGATGTTAACGGTTGTGGCCGGAGAACAGACAGAAAATGTCGATTTAAAGCAGGTTTTTTCCTTAGAAAAAGGGGTTCTGAAATCCGTTTTTACTCACGGTAAGCCAGAAATTTATCAAAATGACCAGGGGATTGAACAGTTACCGCATTTGATGTATGGGGTTGCGATTGAATCGGCAAAATCAGGACGCTTAGGGATTTTAGCCGTAGGTCGTTGGCATCAAAACGCAAGGGAAAATTTTCAAGCAACGTTTAATGAAGAAGATCAAAAGCTATTAAAAGCGGTGGGAGAACAAGCCGCGATCGCGATCGATAATGCCCGACTGATTAAAAGTTTAGAAGAGGGAGAAGAACGCCTCGAACAACAAAATAAAATTCTCGCTCAGCAAAATCAAGAGTTAGAAAAACAGCAACGGCATATCAAATTACAAAATATCAAATTGCTCGAAGCAGCGCGTTTAAAATCCCAATTTATCGCTACCATGTCTCACGAACTCCGCACGCCCATGAATGCGATTATTGGCTTTTCGCAGTTGTTGTTACGGCAAGTGAAAGAGACCTTAAAGCCGCAACATACCCAAATGTTAGAGCGTATCTTGAGTAACGGAAAAACCCTACTGGCTCTGATTAATGATATTCTAGACCTTTCCAAAATGGAAGCAGGGCGATTAGAATTGCGCCTTGAACGCTGTAACCTGCAAACCGTTATTTCTGATACGGTAGAAGAGCTGCGATCGCTGGCAGATGAAAAAAAGATTGCCTTAAATTTTCGGTCTGAATTGAAAAATCCTTGGGTTACGAATGATAGTACCCGGATTCGTCAAGTTATTATTAATTTACTCTCCAATGCAATTAAATTTACTGAAGAAGGCTCAGTAACAGTTATTGTTAGAGAATTACCGGAAAATTGGATTAAAATTATGGTTCAAGATACCGGAATTGGCATGACCGAAGAAGAAAAATCGCAGATTTTTGAAGCCTTTCGCCAAGTGGATCAGACCTTAACGCGCAAATATCCTGGAACCGGCTTAGGACTGGCAATTACTGATTCTTTAGTGTCATTAATGGGTGGAGAAATTACGGTACATAGTGTGATCCATCAAGGCTCTTCTTTTGAAGTTAAACTCCCTCGTGAAGTTAAGGAAGAGGATAACAAAACCTATTCTCAGTCTTCTTGTCAATCGGGTCATCTTTATTAATTTATGATTAGCGCATGGCAAGCAAAATCACTGGAGGGTTTCAGTAGAGATGAGAGGAAATTAATTACCCAATCCTCTCACCGCTTGCTGATTTTAGTTAACTGATGCGTTTTTCCAAATATTGACCAATCATAATTTCTTCTCCAGCACGGGAAATAATCGTCTGGCGAGTGCGATACCGATCACTGATCAGTTTGAGTTCTTCTTCAAAAACGGAACCGTTATATTCGGTTCGCAAACAGAGGGTATTGGGATTGGTAAAGTAATATTCGGCAGTGACGGGAGAGGCAATGGCAAAGCCGCGATCGCGATATAAGGTATTTCCCAAGGCACCAAATAAGGTGGAATCTTCGGATTGCTTTTTCCCAGTCTTGCTATCTTCACTTCTCCAACTCACTTTTGCGCCACACAAGAGAGTTCTTGGAGGAAATTCATGTAACCCTTCTAAAATCGCAAGTGCTTCACTTCCGGCTTCGAGAAATTCGACCCAAATCTCACTGGTTACTTCTTTCGTTTTTCCATCCGTTAAAGTGTAGTAACGGCGTTGGGAATGCCAATGACCGGCAGTGGTGCGGAAAAATTGAGCAATTAAGGGTTCAGTTTGGGTTGAGAGTGGCTTCGATTGTACTTTCACAGATATCCTCGCGCTAAGCTGGCTTTACCAGAAAAATTTGTTTTTCCGGTATTTACTTTACATTGTTTAACAAAAATAAGGCAAATCGCTTCCCTCTGTTGTAATAAATTTAGCGGAATTGGCAGAAAATCGAACTCATGGCAAAAGTTGAACTGCGACAAGTATCACGACGTTATGGTAAAACCAGCGCAATTGAGGATATTTCCCTAAAGATAGCGGATGGACAATTTTGTGTGTTAGTCGGTCCTTCCGGATGTGGAAAATCAACGCTTTTACGCGCGATCGCCGGGTTAGAAACAGTTAGCGAAGGCAGTATTTATATTGCCGATCGGCTGGTGAATGAAATTCCCGCACGAGAACGAGATGTGGCAATGGTGTTTCAAAACTATGCCCTTTATCCTCATCTTACCGTTGCGGAGAACTTGGGGTTTGGCTTAAAAATGCGAAAAGCGCCGCCCAAAATAATCGAGCAGGAGGTACAGAAAACGGCGCAGTCTCTGGGAATTTCGCATCTGCTCAACCGTAAGCCCAAACAACTCTCTGGGGGACAACAACAGCGGGTTGCTCTAGGACGAGCGATTATTCGTCAGCCACAAGCTTTTCTTTTAGATGAACCCCTTTCTAATTTAGATGCTCAACTGCGGGAGGAAACTCGCGCCGAACTGAAACGCCTGCATCAGGAATTAGGCATTACGACGATCTATGTTACTCATGACCAAGGGGAAGCAATGACGCTTGCCGAACAACTTGTAGTGATTTCTCAAGGGCGCATTCAGCAGATTGGGACACCAGAAGAGGTCTATCATTTTCCGGCAAATCGTATGGTTGCTGGTTTTCTCGGCAGTCCTCCCATGAACTTTTTACAGGCCAAATATGCCGAGGGTTATTTTCATTGTGGCGAACAGCGTCTTCGTGCTACAGAGGGAGTGGAAAAAGACACTGCTTTCGCTTCACCAGAAAAGTTGTGTCTTGGCATTCGTCCAGAAGCCATTTCAGTTGCCAATTCTCTTTCGCAAGATGAATTAGCCTGTTTAAAGTTGGAAGTAGAACTGATTGAACCGTTAGGTCGAGAAACCTTGCTGCGAGGTCAGGTTTTAGGAACGAACGAAAGCCTCAATTTTTTCGTGTCAGGCATTTGGCAAGGTCACCGTCAAGAACATCTGAGTGTGCAGGTTGATTTAAATCAGTTATTTGTTTTCAATCAGAGTAGTGGTGATAGGATTTACCCGATCAAACTTCGCGATAATTGATCGTGAATACCCAAATTAGCCAAGCTCATATTTTAGATAAAATGCCTTTATTCGAGCGAAAAATAAGTATTAGTTTACTCATCACCTTTACCTTGCTGACGGGATGCAGTGAGAGCCTTCAACAACGTCTTGCTGCCGATCCCAATCTCCAAGAACAAGAAGAAAACACAACAACGACACCGACTCCTTCTTCGGAAGAACCGACTAATTCAGACTCATCAGACGCCTCTAATCCGTCGAATCCCCCAACCGACAATACCAACCGGACGACTCCTGAAACCACTGAAGAACCGACAGCAGAGGTACCTGAGACAATTCCCGTTTATCCTAACGCTGAGTTAGTGGGTCAAGAAACGAATGCAGAAGCCTCATCTGGTACTCTTGAACTCACGACAACCGATGAGAGGGCTGAAATTGCCAATTTTTATGAGCAAGCATTGAAGCAAGAGAATTGGGAAATTGTTACTCCCTTTACGCGTGAGGCAACGGCGGGTGAGCAAGTTCTTAGGGCCAAATCAAGTTCTCTTGCGTTACAAGTGACTCTCTTCGAGGAAACAGAAGACGCAGCAACGCAACGACTGCTGATTGAATATCAGCCCCTTGCTGATACCCGTCCTACAGCAGAACCCCCTCAGCCTGAAGAATCTGAAGACTCAACCCAGACCTCTGCTAGTCGGACTTTTACGGATTTAGAACAAACGCCTGATCCGTTAGCGCCTTATGTTCGGGATGTGGCTCAACTCGGAATTTTAACGCCAATTGCCAATGATAATCAAAGTGGGAAGCAGTTTGCCCCGAATCAAGCGATGACCCGTCGCACCTTTGCCCGTTGGCTATTCAAGGCGAATAACCGATTTTATCGCGATCGCGCCAGCCAACAAATTCGCCCGGTGCAACAAGCTCAAACCCCTGCCTTTACCGACATTCCTCCCTCCGATCCCGATTTTGCCATTATTCAAGGCTTAGCCGAAGCCGGATTAATCCCTTCGCGATTAACGGGAGATACAACAGTGACTCGTTTTCGTCCCGATGCCCCTTTAACTCGAGAAACCCTCTTTCTTTGGAAAGTCCCACTGGATACGCGAAGTAATCTCCCCGCTGCTGATGTCAACACAGTAAAAGAAACATGGGGCTTTCAAGATGCCAGTAAAATTGACCCGAAAGCCCTCGGTGCAATCGTTGCTGACTTCTCCAATGGCGAACAATCCACCTTGCGTCGTGTTTATGGCTATACGCAATTGTTACAACCAGAAAAAGCCGCCACCCGTGCTGAGGCGGCGGCTGCGTTGTGGTCATTTGGGACACAAGGGGAAATTGTGACCGCAAAAGAATTAACCCAAGATTGAGCGTTTGAGGTTCTCGTTGCCAAATAGGGCTTTTGTATTGGATTCTCCCGCTTGTTTCAGTTGGCGAGTCAGTTGAAGCGTGCAACTGATAATAACAACCCACTGGGCAAGTAAGGTAAAGCCAATACCAGTCGTGCTCACAATTGGCCCGGTGGCAATGGGGAAAAATGCAAAGGTTAGAACCTGTGGCAGTTCCAAAATACCGCCCACAGCAGTGGGAATAAACATGACACTACTGACGATGATGATGGCAAAAATACTCCGTTTCTGCGTTTTCATCAGTAAAACCAGTTGGGCGATGCAAGCATAAGCCAGGAACGCACTGCTAACCGACAAAACGGTGGCAAAAACCGAGATGCGATCATTGCCGAGTGGTAAGAACAGCACCGCTGGGGTGATAATTAAAATATTGGAGAGTAAGTTCAGCGCGATCGCGCCGTTAGCTGGACTTTCGTCTCCTCGCATTAAATCCGCGACTAAATTGTGGGTGTCTTTGCGATTCTTTTGCTGCCGATATCTAGCCCAATCTTGTAACGTTTGTCGATGGGGAGATAAGGCAATAATGAGTAATAAAAACACCATTAATTCAATGGCAAAAAAGATTTGAAAATTCCGAACGATGCTGTAGTCTTCCAAAGTCATAAAACCCAGTAAAGAGACTGTGACACTACCGGTAAACCAATAGCTTTTCGGTTTACTGAGAAGCGTGGCATGGGCGTTATGGAAGCGGCGGTTTAAGCCTTGCCAAACCCAGTACGTCCACCAAGCATAGTTGATCATTAATAGCGCGATCGCGCTGCTGGCATAATTCCAAACCGGGAAACTATACCAATGCAAAGTCATAGCATCTTTGAGGTTAAAGTAGCCAATGGTATCCAAAGAGTGAGGGGTTTGTCCGATTAAATAGGGCAAAGCCTTCCCCGGATAAAATAACGCTAGCCAATCAGAAGGATCGTTACTGACTAAAGAATTACCGTAGCCGCCGAGAGTCGCTAACCAGAGAAATAATAAGACAATTCCGGTGCCTAACCAAGCTTGAAAACTCCCTAATCCTGCCGTGACTAAACCATAGAGGAGTGCTGCACTAAAAAAGAAGGCACAACTGGCAACAACAACCAGATAAAATCCTAAAATTAGGGTCAGGGGAATCTCTGCTGCCAAGCCTGCAACCAAGTGGAGGGGTAAGGCTAACAAAATTACCGTATAAATAAGAATGGGAACTCCTAAAATTTTTCCCACTAAAAGATTCGTGGCGGAACGGGGACTCAGACGCACAAAATTTAAGGTTCCACTTTCTTCTTCTTTGGCCAGGTCGCTAATGAGTAAATAGGTTCCTGCGGCTAAGAGAACAATTAAAAAAGCAGCTGTTAACCAAGTAAATAAATCCAGCCACCATAATTGCCAATTCATCATTAAATTCCCAGCCGTATCTTCTAAACAATAATTATTCGGTGGATTGTGCATCTGGGCTGCACTTAACTCTTCGACTGGGGGCGTACCAATACAGTAACGATTGATGCGATTGACCGCAGACGGCAGTTCCCCTCTAAACCCCAAATAAATCAGTAGTTGGCTTAATAAAGAAGCGACTACTGCAATGGAAAGATTACGTCCTTTCCAACGTCCTTTAATTTCTCGCACCAGTTGCGGATTCCAATCACTGATGCGCGATCGCGCTGCTTCTAACATTCGACAACAACTCCTCGCTGATTGCGTTCTCAATTCCTGACCGAAATTCGGATTCATCTCCCTATGGACAGTTGACAATCTGTCTAACTATTTCAGTCGTCGTAGAATTGGCTCCAGTATACCCTGTTTCCACTGCTACCATAAAATTATTCTCACAAAATAAAGATAAAAATCAATATTGACTGATTAAAAATCAAGGCAGTCTTCTGTCAAGTGATTCCGTTTTTAAGGAGAGAAAAAGTAATGCTGACCCAAACTCAATCTTACACACCTGAAGAATACCTAGAATTAGAAGAAAACACAGAAGAAAGACATGAATATCGTGATGGAGAAATTGTTCTGATGACTGGAGGAACCACGAACCATAATGAAATTTCCGGAAATTTATATGCGCATCTTAAGTTTGGCTTAAGGAAACAAAATTATCGCGTTTATATCGGTGATGTTAAAGTTTGGATTCCACGTTATCGTCAATATACCTATCCGGATGTCATGGTGATTGCTGGGGAACCGGTTTATGCAGATCAGGGAACCACCACCGTCATGAATCCGATTTTAATTACAGAAGTCTTATCTCAATCCACTAAAAACTATGATCAAGGCGATAAATTTTTAGCCTATCGCTCAATTCCTGAATTAAGAGAATATATTTTAATTGACCAAACCCGATATCAGATTATGCAATATACCAAACAAAATGATCAGCAGTGGTTATTAACTGAGTATCTAGAGGAGAAAGCGACAATCGAGTTGCAAGGTTTGGACTTTGCTATCCCTATACTTGATTTGTATGAAGGGGTTGATTTCAGTTTGACTTAAGATGGTTGTTGATGATCCAGTTGTAAAAATAACTTTTCTAAATTTTGTTCTTGCGTATGAAAGCCAGTGATTTTAAAGCCTAAATCAAGCAGCGATCGCAGCAGGTCGGATTTATTGGCTTCGGTACCGCTAAATTCAACTTTAATCCGCTTTTCTGTGGGCATAATTTCATAGGTTCCTACGCCTTGAAAGCGCGGTAAAATCTCTGCCAACTCTTCAATGCGATCTACCGTAGAAATGATTAATTCTTGTTGGGAATACCGTTGATAAAGATCTTTTAAAGACGCACTTTCTACTAGGTATCCTAACTCCATAATACCAATCGAAGTACAAAGTTCAGCAAGATCACTGAGGACATGAGAAGAAATTAAGATCGTCATTCCCGCTTCTTGTAAAACCTTAATAATTTCTCGAAATTGTTGACGAGACATCGGGTCAAGACCGGAAACAGGTTCATCTAAGAGTAATAAAATCGGTTCATGAATAATGGTTCGGGCTAAACTCAACCGTTGACGCATTCCTCGGGATAAAGTGGCAATCAAACTATGGCGTTTAGAGGTGAGTTGAACTAATTCTAAAACCTCTTCTAAGCGCCGTCGTAATTGGGGTTGACGCAGATAATAAAGCCGACCAAAATACTCTAAATAATCCCAAACGGTAAGATCGTCATAAAGGGGAAAATCATCAGGAAGATAGCCTAAGCGACGCTTGAGAGGGAAATAAGATTGATGGAAGCGGACCGGTTCATCAAACCAATACACTTCTCCCACGGTTGGCTCTTCAATCCCTGCTAACATCTGGATTAGGGTCGTCTTGCCAGCACCATTGGGACCAATTAACCCATAAACTTCTCCTGTCTCAATCGTTAAATCAACATCATAAACGGCCAGTTGACGATCATATTGCTTAGTTAATCCACGGGTTTCGATGGCTAAATTGTTCATGGTCAAATTGAAAAGTGAGACACAAAGAATTGATAATAACTGTGCTTTCTGCTCCAATGATACTCAACCTGTAAGCAAACCATGACAAATTGTCACTCGTCAATCAATAAATGCTATTTGCTGATGTTTCCCCTCTTTCCCAACCTAAGTTAGAAACTGTTGTTCCGGCAAAAAATGACTCTCAGCTTGCCTTAATTGAACGCCGCAATGGAGTAGTTAATACGGGACAGAAGATTACTCATGTTCAAATTCAAATCAGAGGAGGAAAAACACGGCGATGGCAAATTGCCCAGAGAGGGACAGCTTCCACGCCAGAGGTCCTAGAAGTAATGGCAGATCGCCAAACCTATAATCCTCAAACTCAGGTCATTACAGCAGAAGGAAATGTCACGGTTCGCTTTGCGCAAGGGGTTCTAGTGGCCGATGAATTAAAAATTAATACGGCAACTCGGTTGGCAGTGGGAACGGGGAATATTAGCTTCCGGCGCGGGGAACAAGTTTTAAATGGCGATCGCTTTGAATACAATTTTCTGCAAGATGAAGGGGTTATCGAAAATGGCAGCGGGGAAATCTATCAACCGACGCTGGACCGAGATGTATCCTTTGGTTTGAGTGGTGGCACAGCAGCAACCTTACCAGCAACCCCCCTCACTGAACCACCGATTCAAGATGTGACTCAAGATACGCAATTTCAGTTTTCTGCTGGGGGAGGAGGAGGAGTAGAAAATTTTTCTGTTCCCGAGACGGGCGGCGGAATTAATCGCTTGCGCTTTGCCGCCGAGGAAATTGTGATTGATGGGGGAAACTGGACAGCGACGAATGTTCGCCTTACCAATGACCCGTTTTCTCCGCCTGAATTAGAAGTTCGGGCTGATACAGCTGAATTTCGTCAATTGGGACCCTTACGAGATGAAATTCTCACCTCTGACCAACGTTTAGTCTTTGATGATGGGTTGTCGGTTCCAATTCCGCGCAATCGCATTGTGCTAGATCAACGGGAACGTTCGCCTGGTATTGTTAATTTTGGCTTTGATTCTGATGATCGCGGTGGGTTATACGTCGAAAGAGAGTTTACGGTTTTTAACACCCCGCAGTGGAATTTTAGTGTGACGCCTCAGTATTTTGTGCAACAAGCCTTCCTCGATGATTCCATTGCTGATCCTGGAGTATTGGGAATTCAAGGAGAACTGACAGGACAGTTTAGCCCCCGCACAACGTTAACAGCAAGGGGAGAAATGACTGGATTTGAAGAAGATGTGTTGGAAGATAATTTACGGGGCAGTATCCGCTTACAACAAGCTGTGGGACGAGATAAGGGACAGCATCGCCTCAATTTAGAAGCTAGTTATCGCGATCGTCTGTTTAATGGTTCTCTGGGTTTTCAAACGGTACAAAGTAGTATTGGCGCTGTCATTGCCTCTCCCAACTTTACCTTAGGTGATAGTGGGATTAATTTCCGATACCAAGGGGGAGTGCAGCGCGTTAATGCGGAAACAGATGTGCAGGAACTTTTAGAACCCGACCGCGAAAATAACCGGGTGACCTTGACCCGTTATCAAGCGGCAACCGAGTTCAGTTGGGGAACTTCGCTTTGGCAAGGAGAATCTCTACCCGCGACACAAGAGGAAGGATTACGATATACCCCCACTCCTGTGCTTCCCAATCTTCGCTTCCAAACAGGGGTGACTGGCGTGACAAGTCTTTACAGCAATGGTGATGATCAAAACTCGCTTAGCCTCAGTGTTGGTTTGAGAGGACAGTTGGGTCACTTTTCAAAAAATGTTCTTGATTATACCAGTTTCAATGTGACCTATACCCAAGCCCTTGGCGAAGGGGAATCGCCATTTAAATTTGATCGTTTGGTTGATCGCAGACGATTATCGTTGGGAGTCCTACAGCAAATTTATGGTCCTGTTTTGGGGGGAGTTCAAGCCTCGATTAACCTTGATGATGGCGAAGTAATTAGCAGTGACTTCATCCTCGAATATTCCCGTCGCACTTATAATCTCCGTCTCCGCTACAATCCCACACAAGAAATTGGTTCAGTTTCCATCCGCATCAATGGTTTCAACTGGGATGGATCTGCTGATGCTTTTGAAAATGTTCAGACCGTTGAAGATGGCGTCATTCGGGAATAGTCAAGGGAATAGGGAATAGTAGTGGGCGATCAATCTTCTCTTGAGGGATGAGTGTGCTGATCTGTTCTCCCCTGTCTCCCCTGTCTCCCCTGTCTCCCCTGTCTCCCTTGTCTCCCCCCATTGGTGACAAGTTAAGAAAATAGGGAATTTGTCAAGGGTCGGTTTACAGAACTAGCTAAACGGTTGAAACTAAGAGGAGACAGGAGATTGAGGGGTTAGAAG
>JAAANX010000044.1 GCA_009909085.1 Cyanobacteria bacterium GSL.Bin1
GTGTAGCCTAAGAAAATGTGAGTCTCAACCGCATCGAGCGGTATCGACTCACCCGCTTTCCTCCCCCACCTGTTCCGAGGTGGGGGAGTCCCACGGATCTTTTGTTGAATCTTTATCATTGGTTGTTGCTGATTCTCACCAGCACTTCATTGATCATTTTTGCAGCGGAACAACGGACTCGACAACCGGGCTGAATTTCCCACCAACCCCAAGCACGATCTGGGCTTTGCCACAGCCTTAAATGCGGAATCGCTGGAGAGCAATAAAAGTTTTCGCATCCCTTCCCGAGTAACTGAGACGTGGTGTAAGTGAAGAAATCATGACTGACCCGGTAAATGGGAAAAGAACCGAATAAAGGGACTCCCCAGCCATCGAAAGCGATTAATCCGTTCACTGTTCCTCCCTGTTGCTGCCAAACTAATGCAGTTCCCATGGCACCGACGACCCCCGCACTAAAACCAATGAACGTTAAGGAGGTTCTCTTGCGGTCGCACTGTTGAGACAGCCACTGGTAAAGATCTAGAACATTGTAAGAAAGAATTGTTGGCGGAATGACTAATAAATCAAGATCAGTTTCCTCACGCCAGCCCATCGCAGTGATAAAATCTTCAGTCAGTTGGGGAGGATGAAAGCCCGGGCAAATAATAATCACGTTTTTTAGATATTTCATATTAGTTGCTAGAAGTTTATAAAGGCAGATTGGACAAAATAATATGATTTTAATCACAAAAACTTTCTACAAGATGCACCGCGATCGCGCAACATCAAGAAATTTTCACGCTCTCAGAACCGCCCAAATTCTTCGGTAAAGGCGTTAACAGTGAACAGTGATTCGTCACTCAACGTAAGTGCAGTCGGTCAAAAGGGAAGGGCATGACCTCAACTTTCCCTATTTTCTGGATTTTCCTGTGCTTCATCAAGAGGATCTGGCTGGGGAGACATTTCTTCTTCATTCTGGCTAGATTGCTCTTTTTTCTGAGAATGTCTTTTTCGAGAAGCCCGTTTTCGGATCTGTTTCAACCAGCGGATTTCCCACCAAGAACGAATTAAAAAACTGCCAATCAGCAAGGCTTGGAGATTGACCCGTATCGATTGTCCAACAAGCTGACGAGAACGATTGCCCTTTTGGTTGGTCACTTGTTGTCTTAGCTGTTTTTTTCGGTCCTCAATTTCTTCGATTAAGGTGGTACCTAGTTGAGAAGAATTAGACACCTCTTGTAAATTTAAAGCGACTGCAAGACGCTGGAGTTGCTGTTGAGATAATTGCTCACTCTCAAGCGTTTGTTGTAAGTTATTTAGCTGTTCGGTGCGAGCGGTTTCTTGACGACTAAATTGAGCAACTGTATTTTGCTGAATCCGGATTGTATTCATGATGCCTAACGGCACTAAAAGAATAAATAAGATACCGCCCAATAAAAGACCCCAACGAATTAGGTTTAAAAAGTTAAGTTCTAAGCGACGGACAAAATCCCGTTTGGGTAAGAAAATAAGCAGGATTGCCAGCAACAAAGCCCAGGCATTATTCACCATTTGGGTAAAGGCTTGAAATTCCCAATTTGGATTAGTTAACTGTGGCGGATACAGAATTAAAAGATAATCAATGACTGAGCCTAATAAGATAACGTATCCGAGCCAACTCAGTAGAAATAGGGAATTGGTTTCTTCTTGCCGAGAATAAGAAACTTGCTGAAAAGGGGAAACGAGATTAAAGGAAGGAAGTTTGAAAGTAGGAAAACTTAGCCCACGTTTCTTCCGACGAGACTTTTTCCGGAAACGAATGTTCAGAGAAGGAAGACGGAACTGAGAGTGCTTCCAAGAACGTTTCAGCCGACGGAACTTCCTGGATAAACCAAAATTGAGAGGAGGTAGCTGTAATGGTAACGATTTAAAAAAACGTTTGACCGGATTTCGTTTGCGAGTGGAACGTCTTGTCATGAAGTTTCATCGATTGTCAATAAAGGTCTATGATTTCGACATGAACTAATCATGATGATAATACCATTGAAAGTTATCGAATGTAGAAAATTAAAGGGATAGCACTCGCCACTATCCCTGTTTACGAATTAATTAACTGTTATTCCATCTAAAGGGTCAACTGTTCGATACTCAAGGGAAATGTTCAGAGTAAACCCGTTTCTTTCTGAGTAATTGCCTATTTCATCAAAATCATGAAGATTAAGCCCTTCAAATCTTCGATTCGGTGCCAGAGGCGATCGCGCTGAGACAACTTTTGCTTATGATCCAAGATTAATTTTCCTGAAGCTATTTCAGAATATTAATACCATCTCTCAGATTGGAAGTGACAGTCCCAGTGCTTCCATTCTCTGTGTTCTCTGTGACTCTGTGGTTCAATTTGTAGCAATCGTTTTCAGAAATAGTATAAGTTTTCTACTTTTCTGCCATTGGATCACTTGCTGGCAGTAAATTAATTAACGGTAAGGGGAGTAGTGTGGAAAGATTTGTGCAAATTACTAATAACCAAAGCCGGTCAAAATTATTTTCTGTTACCCCGAATAAAGCAGTTAATAACCCTCCTAATTCCTGAGATAGAAAACCTGCTAGATTGAAAATGGACATGATTAAGGCGAAAAACGTTGCTTCAATGCCCGCCGGGCATAGACGTGCTGCGAGGACTAAAATTGGCATCAAAGCAATTTCACCGATCGCGCTTAAAATTAAGTTATCACCGAGACTAAACCAATAATCATCAATTCCTAAGGCTCGGTTGGCATGAGTAACCAGCAGTAGAACACTCATTCCTAAAACCGAGGAAATAACGGTACTCCACCCTAAAACTTGCCGAAACGGAACCGTTTTCAAAAAACGTTGAAAAATCCAAACCCCAGCTAAAGAGGCAAAGCTACTCACTAAGCGCACCCGTCCCAAAAATTCAGGTTCAAAGCCTAATTCGTTGGTAATAAAGAAGAAAATGGCTGAGTCTGAGGTGGGAGTGGATTGCCAGATAAAAATAAATAGAGTGGGCAATAAAATCCGCTTTTGGCGAATCGCTTGCCAAAGTTGTTGAATTTGCGTTTGAATATTAGTTAAGGCTTGCTCCTGTTTTGCTTGGGGAAGCGGTTGTTCTGCAATCAACCACGCCATGGTGCAAAATACTAAGGGAAAGACGGCTGTCATGGCAAAAATCGTTTTTGGCGCAAATAACTCTAATAGCGAACCACTAAAGTAAGCTGTAATTAATCCCCCGAAAGCCGTTGCCCCCCAACTAAGCGATTGCAGCGAACCAGCATTGGCTAAAGATTCTTCTCGGGCGCGTTCGACAACTTGCGAATCGACAATGACATCGCTGATCGCGATCGAAGCGGAACTGATTAATAGTGCAATTGTAGCGGTCCAAGCACTATTGACCACTGTTGCCAAGGCTAACCAGGAAAAACTTCCCAGCAATCCAGAGAGGATTAAATAAGGACGACGACGATACCCTAAAATCGGAAACCCATCGGAAAGGAAACCAAACAGGGGTTTAATCACCCAAGGTAGAACCGCCAACCCAGTTAAGACAGAGACTTCTGCTGGCGTTAAGCCTAACTCATCTTTCAGGAAAAAGCTAATTGCCAGTCGGGCTAAATTGAGAACGCCCCGCACCACATAAATACTGACAATTGCAATTAATTCGGGTGTGGGATCATTGCCTAAAAATAGTTTGTCTTTAATAAAGGTTCGTACCCGCGTTTTCAGCTGCTGGGTACGAGACGCTGTAGAAATACTCATAAATATTTTGAATTGAGTTAGGTTGAACTGTCTTCAACTCAACCCACTGTTTCCGGATTACCCGCGACTGCTGTCATCACCCAATCTTTAATTTTTTCGTCCACCTCCTGTGGCACTTCATCATGGGGACAATGTCCAGCATTGAGAAAATGTTCTGTGATGTTGCTGTAATATTGATGAAACTGGCGCGATCGCGCTTGGGTATTCATCCAGGGATCGCCTTCTCCCCACAGTAACAACAACGGTGCTTCTAAACGCTGCAATAACTCATCAACTTTGTCTCCACGGGGACTTTTAAACACCGACGCAAATACCTTAGCTGCCCCCGGATCACAAGATGGTCGATAAATATCCTCGACCAACTGATCGGTTACGGCACTTTGGTCCACATACACTTGCTTCAACGTGCGCCGAATCATCGATTTACGGCGGGTATATTGAAATAGTAAAAAACTACTCCAAGGGTGTAATAGTATAGATCGCACTGCCTTTTGTAACCGTTGCTTAAACGTTAGTTTTGACGGCGTTTCTCCTTTTTCTTCAGAGTCGGAAAAAGGACCAGCACTATTGAGTAAAATCACACCTCGCGCCAATTCTGGATGATTGCCAGCAACACACAGCGCCGTATACCCCCCTAAAGAATTGCCAGCCAAAACCACTGGCTGACCAATCACCTGCTCAATAAACTCACACAGTTGTTCTTGCCATAATTGGCCACTGTAAACCCAGTTTGGTTTACTGGAACGTCCGAATCCTAGTAAATCAATGGCATAAACTTGAAAATCGTTTTGTAGTTCCGCAATATTTTTTCGCCAATGGTCAGTGGAGGCACCAAAACCATGAATTAACAAGAGAGGGGGATAGGTTGCTGTAGCACTTCCCGCTTGCACATAATAAATATTTTGTTCACGCCACTGCCAATAACGACCGGTCACCGTTGCTGAAACTGCTTGATTCACTTCCATAAACTAAAAATATTAAGTTTTGTAAACTACAAGCCCAAATACCTCCAGCATAGTTGAAAGCGAAAAGGATTTGCTATGGATCAATAGGAAGAACTTACTCTCATGATTACCCACTTTAACGGCATGAAAAAGAACTATCGGCGCTGCTTAAGCTGTCGGCGCATTGCTCCCAAAAGTGAATTCTTACGCATTGTTCGGGTTCATCCGACCAAAACGATACAATTAGATCAGGGAATGGGACGTTCGGCTTATATCTGTCCTTGCGCGAGTTGTCTCAAAAGCGCACAGCACAAAAACCGCCTAGGACGTGCCTTGAAGGTAAAAATCCCTGCTAATATCTATGAACAACTGTGGGAGCGGATTAACCAATCCTCCCCACCCTCGACGTTCACTTCAAAGAGGTGAGTCGAAATTCTAGAAAACGCTAACAATGTTGGTACAATAGGATACTCAGGGTTAAATTATAGGAGAAGTCATCTTCGCTTAAATATACATAATAAACTAAACTGAGATTCATCAAACATCAAATTTGGTGAAAAACTGCAAACAACTACTGTGATTAAGGGCCAAAACTTATGCTCTAAAAAAACAGAGAACTACAAACAACACGGGGGATAGTGGATGACTAAGGTCAGAATATACGATTTGTCACGAGAATTAGATTTAGAAAATAAACAAGTCTTGGATATTTGTAACAAGCTGAATATTACTGCCAAAACCCATAGCAGTAGTATTCCAGAAGCAGATGCAGAACGCATTCGTGCTGATGTGCAAAAAGGGGGTGTTCGTAACCAGCATGAGAATGGCAAAACTGGCACCAAAAACGGTAAAATCCCTAAAAAACATCAACAAAAAATTTTAGAAGTTCGACACCACAAACGGGAAGAAACCGAAGCCTCAGACAGCAAAAATGGGGATACAAGTCAGAGTTCACCCCAACTGAAAGGACCGCCGCGTCGTCCAGCCGGTCAAACAGATGTTGATCAAGACATTAAATCGAAACCAAAGATGAAACAGCCTGTAGAGGAAACCTCATCATCTTCCCCAGACTTAGCCAGTGCTGAACAAAAACTGGAACAACCGACAACCCCTGTCGAACAAACAACCGAGCAACCTGTCGCAAAAACCACTACACCCAAACAACCCCCAACCGTTTCCTCACCAGCATCGGCTCAAACAGAAGCACAATCTGAGCTGACACCTCAATTTGATGAAAGTAAAGAGCTGATTGGTCCGCCAAGTAAGCCCAAACCACCGCAGAAAGACGGTAAAAAAGTAGAAAAACCCAAAAAAACAGAAAAACCAACGCTGAAATCGGCAAAACCGAAGCCGGAACCGGAAAAAGGGCAAGCCACATCAGAAACAGCGGGGAAAACAGAAGAAAAACCAGCCCCCAAAAAACCCGCTAAACCGAAAATGCTGGCTAAACCGAAGCGGGTCGCCGATCAAGAAGCTCCCTCGGATGAGGAACAATTTACAAAAACTGCTAAAGAGGAAACTTCCGAAGAAGAGAGCAGTGATGAGAGTGAGTTACTATTAGAACAACCGAAACGTCCTCGCCCGAAACGAGTAGAAGGGCCAACCCGCACTGGTAAGAAAAAAGGTTGGGAAGAAGAAGAGGAGGATTCCGAAAAAGCAGAAGCGAAAGCACAGAAAAAACGTCGTCCAAAACCCATTATTGAAGATGACGACGAAGAATTGGCATTGGAAGAAGAACTGGAACAACCAGAAGAAGACTCCATCGCGCTGCGATCGCTGGAACGTCCTCCGAAACCTGAAGCATTGCAGAAAAAATCCTCTCCTCCAGCCAAAGCAGCACCGAGTAAACCCAAGAAAAATAAAGGAACCAGTCAACAAACCAGCCAACGGGGTCAACGTCAAGAAAAAGAATCCCGCCAAGAGCGTCCAGAAAGTATTACGCTGACCCAGGAATTATCTGTTCCTGCTTTGGCGGATCTGTTGGCCGTATCGGAGACGGAAATCATTAAGAATCTCTTCTTCAAAGGAATTCAGGTGAATATCACCCAAACCTTGGAAATTGAGACCGCGCGGATGGTTGCCGAAGATTTAGGGGTAACAGTAGAAATCCCAGAAGAAAAATCGGCAGCAACCAAAACCGAGATGCTGGATACGGAAGACTTGGAAAACTTACAGTCTCGTCCGCCAGTAATTACGATCATGGGTCACGTTGACCACGGGAAAACCAGTCTCCTCGACTCCATTCGGAAAACGAAAGTGGCAGAAGGAGAAGCGGGTGGCATTACCCAGCATACTGGCGCTTATCATGTGGATGTGGAACATGAAGGAGAGACCAAACAAGTGGTCTTCCTCGATACGCCCGGTCACGAAGCGTTTACCGCAATGCGGGCTCGGGGGGCAAAAGTAACGGATATTGCTGTGCTAGTTGTTGCCGCAGATGATGGGGTGCAACCGCAAACCCAAGAAGCGATTAGTCACGCGAAAGCAGCAGGAGTGCCCATTGTGGTTGCCATTAACAAAATGGACAAAGAAGGGGCACAACCGGATCGCGTGAAGCAAGAATTAACCGAACATGAGTTAGTTCCAGAAGAATGGGGGGGCGATACTCCCATGGTTGGGGTGAGTGCCATTACCGGGGATAACTTAGATGAGCTACTAGAGATGATTATTCTGGTCGCTGAACTCGAAGAGCTCTCTGCTAACCCAGATCGTCTGGCAAAAGGAACAGTTATCGAAGCCAACTTAGATCGCGCTCGCGGTCCCGTTGCTACCCTACTGGTGCAAAACGGTACGCTGCACATTGGCGATGTCATTGTTGCGGGTCCCTGTTTTGGAAAAATCCGTGCCATGATCGATGATCGCGGGGAACGGGTGGAAGCTGCTAGCCCTTCCTTCGCCGTGGAAATTCTTGGCTTGAGTGAAGTGCCTTCGGCTGGGGATGAGTTTGCCGTTTATAAAGATGAAAAAGAAGCGCGCGCGATCGCGCAAGAACGGACTGCCGATATGCGTACCTCCCGCTTGCAAAGAGCGGCTAGTTCCCGTCGCGTGACCCTGAGCAATGTTTCCGAACAAGCGCAAGAAGGTGAACTCAAAGAACTGAACCTGATTATTAAAGCGGATGTACAAGGTTCTGTAGAAGCGATTCAAAGTTCCTTATCCCAAATCCCTCAAAACGAGGTGCAAATTCGTGTCTTATATGCAGCACCAGGCGAAGTTACCGAAACGGATGTTGATCTTGCAGCCGCCAGTGGCGCCGTCATCATTGGTTTTAATACCACCCTTGCCTCGAATACCAAAGCCGCTGCCGATAAAGAAGGTGTGGATATTCGAGAGTATGACATTATCTACAAACTCCTTGATGAAATCCAAGGGGCAATGGAAGGTCTACTTGATCCCGAAGAAGTCGAATCTCCCTTAGGAACCGCAGAAGTACGAGCAGTATTCCCGGTGGGACGCGGGTCCGTTGCTGGCTGTTATGTCCAATCTGGGCGCATTGTCCGCAATCGTCAGATGCGGGTTCGTCGTGATGGCGAAGTGGTCTATCAAGGCAATATTGACTCGCTCAAACGGGTCAAAGAAGATGCCAAAGAAGTCCAATCAGGGTTTGAATGTGGTATCGGTTCCAATAAATTCAATAATTGGAAAGAAGGCGATATCATTGAAGCCTACGAAATGGTCATGAAACGGCGCACCTTAAATCCTAAGAAGTAACTTCTCATTCCCTCTCTCTACTGTTGTGGGGAGAGGGGCTGAGTGGGGGAGTATGGGAGAAGAGGTGACAAGGAAAAAACAATGACCAATGACTAATGACCAATGACTAATGGCTATGTATAAAAAAGATCCTTACTTATGGATTCATTTAGCGGGACTGGCGATTCTTCCCTTGTGGTTGGAGTTAGTGTGGTTAGGGCTAGCCGCCGGAAAACCGATTTTCCCCGTGGTCGTCGAACTGATTTTAGTGGCTGCAGTGGGCACAATGCCCATTACTTTCATGCAATGGGCACGTCCCTTTGACATTTTTAGCGTGTTAATCCTGGCGGTACAACCCGATCAGTTGAGTGAACCGCAACGACAAATTTTGCAAGTCTTTAAAACCTTAAAACATCGCATTCTAACTGGTTTAGGCGCGATCGCGCTCCTAGCTGGTTTATGGATTATTGCTCGTTATGCCCCTTTGGTTGCACCTGTCACTCCGTTTGCCAATCATTGGCTGGGATTAGCCGTTGCAGCGATCGCTTTTTTAGGAAGTAATTTGTTTTTACAAGTCCCCCTCAGCGTGATTGCTGTCTTCCTGACCAGTAATCATCAATTGGCTGAGTTGACCCCAGAAGCTCCAGAACAAATCACCAGTAATTATTTTGTTCCTGGATTTCGGGTGAAAAAGATTTTACCAGCAATTACTGTTGAACAGGGGCAATCTCCGTCCCCTGAACAATAACCTAAGCTTTATGGGATAGAATCAGGAGAGGGAGATGAGGGTGGCATTTCTTCTCCTGAAACAGCAGAAGCGGAACGATCATAAAGCTGACGGAACTCTTTACTCACTCCCGCTAGACGTTCTTTCCAATCAGGGTTTGGTTCAATTCCTTCAATGGAGCGATGATAGGCTAATAAAGTAACTGCCATTGCATAAGCATCTGAAATGGCTAGTTTAAACATCCACACCCCAACTAAAACTAAAACTCCCAGTAAGGTGCGAATTGCAGTCACTGGAATAATCGCTCCTAAGATAATTGCGGGAATGCCCAATACCATTAAAACCACAATCATTTCTAGATAGTTAAGAATAGTCAGCGCCGCGGCATTTGCCAGCACGGGTTTCCAAGATTGAGCATAGAGAATAATGCCATCTTCAGCCACTGACCAGATATTCGCTTCTCGATATTGATACGCTCGACTTAAAATCGCTTCATCAATATAGGTGGTAGCAAATTTAGAAACTTGGGTAACCAGTTTATTGAAGTTATCGAATTGGTTGAAACTTTTAAAATCGGGCAGTGGCATGATTCGTATTAATTGGGCAAATGTACAATTCATCCGCTGAACAATTCGATCAATCATTTGATCTACAGCAAACATCAACGTGGTATCTCTAAACCGCGCTTTGACTTGTTGCCGACCATATTTTATTTGTGATCCTTGAGGGGTTTGACCGTAAACAATATACTCGGTCATCACTGCAATATGAGCAGCCTGTAAGAGGTAGAAGAAATAGCGTTTTGCCCATTGCACCAACGCCCAAGCCCCGCCTAGAGCAACAACAAATACAATCACTCCTAGTAAACTGAACGCTTGACCCAATAGCCAGGCAATTCCTGCGGCAACTGCCAAGTAAACCGCAAGCCCTAGACCCAGTAAAGCGTAAGTGCCAAGTCGAATCCAGATAAACGGCATGGTTTTCCGAATCAGTCCGATTGCTTCCCTTAAATAAAGCTTGATTTCCATTTAATTAACTCCTATTATGTGATTTAATTAAATGATATTCAGCGAATTCGATTCTCAGCCATAATATGTTTGTTTTGTATCCCGAGTAGCAGAAACTGCTTAACAATTTGAGCTATGTTAGAAAGTAGAGTGAATAATATTGGGAACGGTATGGCAAGTACAACGATCAAAGAACAACAATTTTCGGACGACCAAGCCATTTGGGAAAACTTACGCAGCGCGATCGCTGCTAGTTCTGGTTTTGCCAGTTGGCAAGCCGAAAAAGGGCTCAAACACACCGAATCCCACGAAAACCTAGACGAGCAAGTCCGTAGCTACCTCCGAGAAACTCTAGAAACCCTTGCTTATTAAACCCAGTCTCACCACCGCGGAAAATACTCCCCTGCGATGAGTCTACTCTAAGGGGAGTTTTGTTATTCTAGGCTATCATCGTTCTTAGAACTACTATTAATTCGTTAACAATGGGTTTTTTACAACGTCTTTGGCGCCTTATCAAAGCCAATATCAACAGTTTATTAAAGAAAACCGAAGATCCTGAAAAAATTCTTGAGCAAGCTGTCTCTGATATGCAGGAAGACCTGGTAAAAATGAGGCAAGCGGTTGCTCAGGCGATCGCGTCGCAAAAACGCACGGAACGTCAAGCCAACCAAGCACAAAGTACAGCTGAAGAATGGAAAAAACGTGCTCAACTGGCCCTAGAAAAAGGCAATGAAGAGCTAGCAAGAGAAGCGCTGACCCGTCGTCAAAACTATCAACAAACTGCTGACAGCTTGAATGGACAGCTAAGCCAGCAAAATCAAGTAATTGACAAACTCAAATCGGATATGCGGAAATTAGAAAGTAAAATTTCCGAGGCGAAGAACAAAAAAGATATGTACATTGCACGAGCCCGTTCAGCAGAAGCCACCCAACGGGTCAATGAGTTTCTGCAAGGAGTGAATACGGGGAGTTCTCTCAGCGCCTTTGAACAAATGGAAGAGAGAGTCTACGAAATGGAAGCCTCGGCAGAAGCCAGCCAAGAAATGGGGCAAGATGATATTGAACAACAATTTGCTGCCCTTGAACAAGGCAGTAATGTGGATACTGAACTTAGCGAAATGAAACAGCAATCACAAGCCAGTTCCCGCCAAAAAGAACTTCCTGCTAGCCAACAAGCAGCAGTGGATCAAGAACTGGAACAACTTCGCTCAGAATTGAAACAGTAGGACATGGAACGAGGATTAATTTGGCTTCCCCTCTTGGCATTATTCATTGGCTTAGCATGGGCGGGGTGGAATGAATATCAAAAAGTGGAAGCCTATCGCCATTGGGCAGAACAATTTGATCGGGCAAAATATGACATTTACGCCGTTTTAGGGCAAAAAGCCGATCAGATTACTTGGGGAAAACCCACTCGGGGGAAACCGGAGGCCTTACAAACTTTTTCCCTTAATGATGTCGCTGAAATTCAACTGTTCGTTGATCGCACACCGGTTTCCCTAGAGGCTTTACCTCGGAAAGGCAAACCAACAATTCATTTTGCTTTTCCCGACGCCGAAGACATAGAAATCCCCTTTACTGATATTTCCCTAGCTGCCCGTTGGACAGAAAAATTGCAAGCACTGGCTAGGGAGCAAACCATTAGTCATTAGTCATTGGTCATTGGTCATTGGTCATTGGTCATTAGGGAATAGGCAATAAAAAATTCTCCTGGTCTCCCTGGTCTCCCTGGTCTCCTTGTCTCCCCCTCACCTTGTCCCCCTACGTCTGGCTGATATGATTGCTATTGTTAAGGTCAACACAGCAACGACAATGTCAAGACGGGTTCCGAAGCTATGGTACCATCAGGGGACACTTTTACTGCATCCACCGCCACAGGGAAAAAGTTGGATTGATTTTGCGACTTGGGACGATCGCGTGGAAAAGTTTCGGATTCCAGCGATTCATTATCGCCCGTTAGTGGAAACGTTACAAAGTGAGGACATTAATTTCCTAGATGAGGCAAAAGACTTTCAGTCCTTAGCGTTAAATTCTCGCTTTGAAATGACCCCTTATCCCCATCAAGCAGAAGCTTTAGCGGGATGGAAAGCAGCAGGAAGACAGGGGATTGTGGTGTTGCCGACAGCGGCGGGAAAAACCTACTTAGCGCAGTTAGCGATGGAAGCCACACCCCGCACCACATTGATTGTCGTTCCCACCTTAGATTTAATGCACCAGTGGTACGCCCAACTCGAAGCCGCATTTCCCGATGTCGAAGTCGGGTTATTAGGAGGAGGATCGCGCGATCGCAGCGATATTTTAGTGGCAACCTATAACAGTGCTGCCATTCATGCGGAAGCCCTCGGAAATCGCTATGCCTTTTTAATTTTTGATGAATGTCATCATCTCCCAACCGATTTTTATCGGGTGATTGCAGAATACGCGATCGCGCCCTACCGTCTAGGACTCACGGCAACGCCAGAACGTTCCGACGGCAATGAACGCGATTTAGAAGCCCTCATTGGTTCGGTTGTCTATCGAAAAACGGCAAAAGAATTATCGGGTGATGCCCTCGCCAGTTATAAAACCGTTGAAATTAAAGTTAAGTTATCTCCCAAAGAAAAAGACACCTATCAAAGCGCGATCGCGCTTCGGAATCAATTTTTAAAGCAGAAACGAATTTCTTTAAGTAACTTAAAAGGGTGGCAATTATTTGTAAAAGAAAGTGCGCGCAGCCAAGAAGGAAGACGCGCCATGTTAGCCCATCGGCAAGCCAAAGAAATTGCCTTAGGAACGGATAGTAAGCTACGAGTTCTAACTGAATTAATTACTAAACATTCTCCCGAACCCATCTTAATTTTTACTAACGATAACGCTACTGTTTATCGGGTTTCTCAAGACTTTTTAATCCCGGCTATTACCCATCAAACCCCCGTTAAAGAACGCCATTTTATTCTGCAACAATTCAAATCAGGTATCTATAAAACTCTTGTCGCCTCTCATGTTCTCAATGAAGGGGTTGATGTTCCCGATGCCAGAATTGCCATTATTTTATCAGGAACCAGTTCCGCTCGGGAATATATCCAACGCCTCGGTCGTGTTTTGAGAAAAGGAAAAACAAAAGACAAACAAGCGATCCTTTACGAAGTAATTGCTGAAGAAACTAGCGAAGAACGAACCTCCGAACGCCGACGGGGTGAGCCAACTTCCAAACCAGGTCAATTGGAAATGTTTCCCTCACCAAAACCCAAGGCTCCTTTTACTCCAAAAGCAGCAGAAGAGGGTGAACGCTATGACACATAATAGGTCAATTTTTACTACTGATTCATTTTGGTAAAAAAACAGAAGACACGATATTTAATCCCTTTGCTCCCTCCTTACTTCTCCTCATTTTCTCTGAACAAGCGTAGAAACACTGTAACCCACGTTCCGCATTCTGAATGAACGCACTACTTTATTTTGCTTTTTAGCATTATTTATCCGTGAATTAAAAACAATTTTTTACTGTTTTGTAGCAAAAGAAACGTAGTTTTGGGGGAAATTTTCAGTAAAAACCGATATTTTGAAGAGGGGGTGCGGAATGTGGGTTTAAAATATGGAAAAAGCGTAAAGGAAACGGTGCCATGACACAAGTGCTTTGCTTAGGGGAAATTTTATATGATTATTTAGCCCAGGAAGCGGGGAAATCAGTCGAGAACGTCAATAATTGGATTGCTTATCCAGGAGGAGCACCAGCCAATGTGGCAACGGCGCTTGTCAAACTGGGAACATCAGCCGGCTTTATTGGTTGCATTGGCAAAGACGAAGCCGGGCAATCTCTAAAACAACTTTTGTTAGACATTGGGGTCAACTGTCAAGGGATTCAAGAACATCCCACGGCTCCCACGCGACAAGTTTATGTAACCCGCTCGCTAGATGGCGATCGCGCTTTTGCTGGCTTTGGCGATCAGCCCACTGATCAGTTTGCGGATGCCTTCCTCGATGCCGATCAACTACCGGTTGCCTTATTTGAAAAAGCCCAGTTTTTAGTCATTGGTACCTTAGAACTGGCTTATCCCATGACTCGCAAAGCTATCTTTCGCGCCCTCGATCTAGCGAATACTTATAACTTGAAAGTGCTGCTCGATGTCAATTGGCGACCAATGTTTTGGCCGAATCCCGATGCCGCGATCCCCCTCATTACCCAATTATGGAAAACGGTAGACTTTGTTAAATTATCCCGAGAAGAAGCCGAATGGCTTTTTAGTACGAGTGAGTCGGGCGCGATCGCGCACCAGCTTTCTTCGGTTGAAGGCGTCTTTATTACAGACGGCGAAGGCATGATTAGCTATTACTTCAACGATTTTGAAGGGAAAATTCCAGCTTTTCAAGTCTCAGTTCAAGATACAACCGGTGCGGGGGATAGTTTTGTTGCCGGCTTAGTCCATCAACTGTGTCAACATGGCTTAAATCATCTCAATAGCACCGTCGCAGTTAAGGAAGTGATCACCTACGCCTGTGCTGTGGGCGGGTTAACGACCACCCAACCCGGTGCCATTTCTGCTCAACCGACGGCTGAAGCTGTAGAAGCATTTCTAATGGAATTAGCTCACAATAATTAATGATATAGTAAAAATACCTGGTAAATTTCACGTCTCTCTTTATTTTTGGCTATGGTCAGTCAATTTTTCTCTTACTAAATCGATTTTTAATAGTGATTTTCTAAACAATAAATTGTTGTCTTTGCATACATAAAGATACGTTATTGGTTTTGATCTAGATTCAAACCGTCTTGAGCTCCCTATTCAATAATAGTCTCTTCAAGAGATGAAAATCACTAAAAATGTTGTTGATGATTATCATTAAGCCCACCGTCTTGAAGGTGCCAACGTAGTAGTGGGCTCCAAAAAATACTGAAATAACTCAGACCAGTAAATAATGTCTCTTGTCGGTTCTCAAGCATTCAATGCCCTCATCGAAAAGTTAAACCATCACCTTGTAGACAATCACCAGGACTGTCTTAGCGCCACAGAAATTTTAATTTTGCAAGGAATTTTGCAAGATCAAACTTATAATCAAATTGCAGAAGAATGTGCCTACAGTACAGTTTACTTTAGTAATGTCGTCGCCCCTAAGTTGTGGCGACGATTAAGTACCCTCCTGGGCAAGCGTGTCACAAAAAAAAATAGTCGTGTTTTGCTTGAGTTATATTGGGCCAATCATTCTCAAGCCCAAACACAGCCTACCTCTTCTTCATCACCATTCTGGCTTTCTCCCACTTCACAATCATTTTCTTATCCCAGTGGAGCCATTCCGCTCGGCTCTCAATTTTATATTCAACGTCGGTCTATCGAAGAAAAAATCTATCGAGGAATTGAGCAACCGGGAGCTTTGCTACGGATTAAAGCCCCTCAAGAAATGGGCAAAACTTCCCTGTTATTAAGAATTTTAGAATATGGAACAAGCTTAGGATATTACACGGTTAACCTTGACCTTCAGCAAGCCGATCAAGAAATATTGACCAATGTCAATCGGTTTCTGCGTTGGGTCTGTGCTAATCTGACCTATCAGCTCAACCTAGAAGCAAAATTGGATGAATACTGGGACGAAGACATTGGTAGCAGTGTCAGTTGTACACTCTATTTGCATTCCATTTTAGAACAACTGGATCAGCCACTGATCCTCGCCTTTGACGAAGTCAATCAAATCTTTGAGTATCCCAAAATTGCCAAAAGTTTTTTACCCCTTCTGCGCTCCTGGTATGAAGAAACAAAAGAGGTTTCAATTTGGCGCAAACTGCGTCTGGTGGTGATTCACTCCACTGAAATTTATGTACCGTTGCAATTAAACCAGTCTCCTTTTAGTAATGTTGGTTTACCCCTCGAATTACCAAACTTTAGTAGTGAGGAGGTACAGGAATTAGCCAAACGCTACAGTTTGACTTGGGGAAAATCTGAAGTCAACCAATTAATGTCAGTGATTGATGGACATCCGGCTCTTGTTCATCTGACCCTCTATTATCTCAGTCACAAAGAGATCACCCTCAATCAACTGATTAAAGATGTGCCCACGTTAAGTGGGATCTATGCCGCTCACTTACGTCGTCACCAAGTCAGTTTGCAAGAACAGCCAGAGTTAGCTCAGGCTTGTTTGAGCATTATGAGTGCTCAAGAACCGGTTTCTATCGAGCCAACTCTCGCGTACAAACTTTACAGTATGGGGTTAATTAACTTAAACGGCGATCGCGCTTTTCCTAGAATTCCTCTTTATCAGCAATATTTTCAGCAACAGTTCCAACATTATGATCAAAAAGAATAATGTATCAGTCCAATTGTGAATCTACTGCCCATCCCCATTACTCTGTTCTCCTTCCGTCCTCGATTCTGAGTGCGAGTCGTTGTGAGTTCAGTGATTTAACCCTGCAGATTGAAGGTAACCTTCCCAAAGACCTGCAGGGTCATTTTTTTATGGTAGCCCCAGTGGGATCAGTGAATTCAGGTGGACTGCCTTATCCTAGCGGCAACTCTCTTCTCAATGGAGACGGCATGATTTACCGTCTCGATTTTAATCCACCCGGTCAAGTTCAGGTGACAACGAAGCTAGTCACACCACCGGATTATTACGCGGATTTAGCCACGCGACCCGGCAGTGAGTACGCTAAGTTTGGCTTTCATAATCGGGGAATTACGCGCTTTTCTAAGACTTTAGGGCTCAGGAATCAACTGAATACAGCGTTTTTACCAATGCCTTTTTCTCCTGATGCCCCACAGCGTCTGCTGGTCACCTATGATGCCGGTCGCCCTTATGAAATTGATCCCAACACCCTAGAAACGGTTACTCCGGTGGGGGCTAATGCCGAGTGGGAACCCGAAATTGAGGGGATTCACTATCCGTTTCAACCTTTTCTCAGTACGGCTCATCCGGTTTTTGATGCTCATACGGGGAAAATGTTTACGGTGAACTATGGTCGCTCGGTTCGCAACTTCCTATACACTATTCCTTTAATCAATGAAGTTCAAGAACTCCCCCAAGAATTAGAAGAGTGGATTGATGCCATCGCAGGATTTGTCAATGGCGAGTTAACCCGAGATCTATTGCATCGGTTTTCTCATCTCTTTCGACAAGTTACAGATGAAATTTCTCAAATCATAGAAGACATTTCAGGAATCGAGTTAGATAATTTCGTTTACTTACTGCGTTGGGATGGACAAGGGAATTTAGAACGCTGGAAAGTGGTTTTACCCGATGGTTCACCCATTAAAATTAAACAAACCATCCATCAAATTGGCATGAGTCAAGACTATATTGTTTTGATGGATACCGCTTTTGTCACGGGCATCGAGCAAGTCCTCAATAATCCTTTGCCTAACCATAAAAATTTGGAGGCAATGCTGAGAGAGATCTCAGGCAGAGCAGCCAACCCCGATTCCGTGATTTACATTATTCGCCGTCGCGATTTAGAACAAAGTCAGTTGCCAGCGCTCGGGGGAACGGAAGTGAAAGTGACCGCTCAACAACTGACGATTCCGATGGAAGCTGCTCATTTCTTAATGGATTATGACAACCCCAATGGACACATTACACTTCATTTCTCCCATATTTGTGCTTGGGATGTTGCAGAGTGGATTCACAAATTTGATCGATCAGCTTATGGGACACATCCTTTTCTACCGGAACAAGTGCAAGGAATGGAAACGAATCCCATGGATATTAGTCGTTTCGGTCGTTATGTCATTGACGCCGAACCAGCGGAGTTATTGCAATCGCAGATCATTTACGAAACCCCCTACACTTGGGGCACGGGGTTATATGCTTATTTAGACCGTCTCCCATCTGGTTTGCCCCCATCGCGTTTAGATCATATTTACTGGTCTTCTTTGGGACTTTGGCCAGAACTAATGACGAAATATACGGTCCAACTCTACGAAGATTATAAATACCGAGCAATTCCCCTTGCTGATTTGCTTGATCTCGCCAAGGAGAGAATCCCCTCTTGTTTATTACATGTTGACACGACAGTCATGAAAATTGCTGATGTGTATCAAGCACCGGTTGGAACCATTCTTAATTCCCCACAATTTATTCCTCGTCAAGGTGCAGAGGGCAATTTGACGGATGGTTATTTAATGTGTACGGCTTTTTTTGAAAATCGCAATGAATTCTGGCTCTTTGATGCACGAAATCTCCGTCAGGGACCCATTTGTCAGTTATCTCATCCTGACCTAAACTTTGGTTTTACTTTACATACGACTTGGTTACCAACCATTGGACCGCGAGAGGCAAACTATAAGATTCCTGCTGTTGCAGATTATAACTCCCTGCTGAGTCAACGCTCTAATCCTCAAATTAAGGAGTTGTTTGACCAACATGTTTATCCCCATTTTCCTTAGTCAAAACTTCAGAGTCAACCATGATCTCAGGTTATACCATTACCGAAACGATTACAGAGCGCTCAAAAACGATTATTAAGCGGGCGATTAGAAATAGCGACGGTCAAGCTGTAATTATCAAACGCCTGAAGTCAGAAACCCCCGACATAATTGATATCAAGCGCCTCCAGAACGAATATGAAATTAGTAGCAGTCTAGATTGTCCGGGTATTGTTAAAGCCTATCGCCTCGAAGCCGATGGCAACAGCTTTGCTCTCATTTTGGAAGACTTTGGCGGTCAATCGCTCTCGGAGTACCTTTCTCAGCAGACCCTTTCCCTGGAAGACTTTTTTACCATTGGGGCAAGTTTAGCTGAAACCTTAAGCCACCTGCACGCCATTCCGATTATTCACAAAGATATTAAACCCAGTAACATTATCATTCATCCGGAAACGCAGGACGTTAAACTGACTGACTTTAACATTGCGATTCGCCTGCCATTTGAATATCCAACGCTGCAAAACCCGAATGTGATTGAAGGAACATTTGCTTATATGTCTCCGGAACAGACAGGAAGGATGAATCGGTATCTTGACCATCGGAGTGACTTGTATTCTTTGGGAGTCACCTTTTATGAAATGCTCACCGGACAACTCCCCTTTACCAGTACCGAACCTCTGGCTTTAATTCATAGCCATCTTGCTGAGCCTCCCATTCCCCCTCACAAGCTTTGTTCAACCGTTCCTGTCAGCGTTTCCAATCTGACTTTAAAACTGCTCGAAAAAAGAGCAGAAGATGGATATCAAACAGCAGCGGGTTTAAAGTTTGATTTAGACTATTGTGCCCAACAATATCACCAGAAACAGACCATTGAGCCGTTTCCCTTAGCGCAGCGCGATCGCGCCCCTTACTTGATTTTGCCACAACACATTTACGGTCGCGATCTCGAGGTTCAAACCTTATGCAATCGCTTTCAACAAGTTTGTCAAGGAAACACCGCTTTTGTTTTGATTTCTGGTTATCCGGGAATTGGTAAAACCTCGCTTGTTAAAGAACTGTATAAGCCGCTAGTTAAAGCGCGAGGCTATTTTATTAGTGGTAAATTTGACCACTTGCAACGCAATATTCCTTATGCTGCAATTGGTGATGCTTTACGAGATTTAACACGACAGTTACTCACCGAATCCCCACCCCAATTACAGGAGTGGCAGCTCAAAATACAAAGTGCTCTCGGCAAGAACGGTCAAATTCTTGTTGAGCTGATTCCGGAATTAGAATTACTCATTGGTAAGCAAGCAACAGTGCCCTCCCTTTCAGGAAAAGCTGCCAAAAATCGGTTTGATCAAGTATTTAACCAATTTCTACAAGTTTTTTGTCAAGCTGATCATCCTTTAGTGATGTTTCTTGATGATTTACAGTGGGCAGATTTAGCTTCTCTAGAATTAATTCAGAATTTACTCCATGAACAAACAAACCAATATTTCTTTTTAATTGGAGCGTATCGTCATAATGAAGTTGATGATACCCATCCCCTAAGCAAGATTCGGGATCAAATCAATAGGCTAGCCATACTAAGTGATGAGATTACGATTCAGCCATTAACAATTGAGAATGTTACTGAGTTTATTCAAGATACCTTAAAACAAAAGGCTAGCTTAGAAGCGATTCAAGAACTGAGTGATATTATTCATCAAAAAACTCAAGGTAATCCCTTTTTTATTAATCAACTCTTGAAAGCATTAGATGAGACAAAAATCATTAATTATGATGTACAGAATGACAATTGGTTTTGGAATTTAGATGATATTCATAGTATCGGTCTGACTGATGGTAATCTGGTTGACCTCTTAATTGAAAATATCCAGCGATTACCTGTAAAGACTCAACAACTGCTCCAACTCGCTGCTTGTATTGGCAATTATTTTTCCTTACAACTTTTAGCAGTCATTAATCAACAATCTTCCCCTCTGACTAACCAACAATTATGGCCAGCCTTAGAAGCAGGTTTAATTTTATTACACTCAGATATTAACGCTGAAGTTTTGGAGTATAAATTCCTTCATGATCGGGTTCAGCAAGCGGCTTATGCTTTAATTCCACAAGCTAAAAAAACAGCAATTCATTTTAAAATTGGTGAGTTTCTCCAAACAGAACTGAAGTGCAAACAGACAGAAAAAAATATTTTCATTTTAGCCAATCAGTTAAATTTAGCTCAAGACTTAATCACTTCACGCTCTCAAAAAAATCAACTCGTCAAACTTAATTTAAGAGCAGGAAAAAAAGCTAAAATAGCAACTGCTCATCGCTTAGCTGCTAATTATTTAAAAATTAGTCAAAAATTCTTACCCCAAGATAGTTGGAGCACTCAATATGACTTAACTTATCAAATTTATTTAGAACGAGCAGGAATAGAGTATCTTAACACTAATTTCACTGAAGTCTTTCAATTATGTGAACAAAGCAAAAAAAGATGTAAAAAAAAGATAGATTATATCAATTTTTTAAAGATTGAAATCCAGGTTAATCTTGCACAAGGGAATATCAATAATGCTATCAATACAGGTCTTGATGCCTTAGAAATTTTGGAAATTTCTCTGATCGAGTCTCTTCCTCAATTAGAAATTGATCAGTTATTGGCATTGGGTGAAATGACTAATCCATGTGCTTTATGTGCCATGGAAATTCTCAATTTAATTATGCCGCCTGCTTGTTATAGTGAAAGTGATTTAGCATTGCCCATTATTTATACAATGCTTGATCTTTCTATACAATATGGTAATTCTTTACCAGGAATTTTTGGCTATGTGAGTTATGGAACTCTCATCGGATGGCTCAACTTAGATATTGACTCTGCTTATCAATTATGTCAGTTAAGTTTAAAGCTCTTAGAGGAGTTCGATGGGAAAACAATATTAGCACCAATCAAAATTTCTGTTTACGTTAATACATTTTGCAAAAAAAGACATATTAAAGAAACCCTGAATCCTCTGTTTAATGCAATATCAGAAGCTTTAGAGGTAGGAGATTTAGAATATGCTTGTCATAATGCTAATTTTTATTGTACGCACTTATTTTTAGCCGGATATCCTTTACGAGAAGTTCATGAAAAACAAAAACAGTATATTGAATTTATCGCTAAATATGAACAAGAACACCAGCTTGCCTTGATCAAAACTGCGAGTCAAGCGGTTGCAAATTTATTAGACAATTCTCAATTCAAAGTATATTTAAATGGTTCTTTCCTTAACGAAACAGAAACAATTCCTTATTTATTGAATCATAAAAATCGAATTGTTCTTTTCAATATCTATTACTTAAAAGCACTCCTCTGCTACTTATTTAAACGCTACTCTCAGGCAATTGAAAATTGTCGCCAAGCTGTAATGTATGCTGGCTTTATTAAAGCGGAAGTTATCTTTACTGAACATAATTTTTGTTATTCTCTCGCTCTTCTGGGTCAACATAGAGATAGCAGCATGGAAGTTCATGAAGACTTGCAAGAAGTGAATAAAAACCAAGAACTTATGAAGATTTGGGCGTATCATGCACCGATGAATTTTCAATATCGCTATGACCTCGTTGAGGCAGAAAAAGCCAGAGTTTTGGGAGATACTTTAAAGGCAATGGAACTTTATGATCATGCGATTGCTGGCGCAAAGGAGAATGGTTATATTCAACACGTTGCTTTGGCAAACGAATTGGCAGGAGAATTTTATCTCGCCTTCGGTCGAGAAATTATTGCTCAAACTTATCTTGCGGAAGCATACTATGCTTATCGGCGTTGGGGCGCAGCAGCAAAAGTGAAACACTTAGAATCGGAATATCCTCAATTCCGTTTAGCTGAAATTCTACCTTTACCCAAAATTAAACAATTTACTGCTCTTGATTCGAGTACGAGTAGCAATCCCCAAGATCTTGATTTAATGAGCATTATCAAATCGTCACAAACCCTTGCTGCAGAAATTATTTTAGAGCAATTGTTAGGTAAGTTAATTCAAATTGTTGTCGAGAATGCAGGGGCCCAATGGGGATATTTGATTTTAGAGAAAGAAGGTCAACTCTTGATCGAAGCGCAATGTCATCGAACAGAAATTACTGTTTCTCAATCGATCGCGGTGATTAATAGTAAACAGCTACCTCTCTCAATTATTAACTATGTCGCTAGAACTCAAGACTCTGTTATCCTCGATGACGCCACGACTGAAGACCTATTTAACCAAGATCCCTACCTGCAACAACATCAGTGTCGTTCCATCTTATGTACCCCCCTCCTCAATCAAGGAGAACTCCTCGGTCTCATTTACCTGGAAAATAATTTAACCACCGAAGCCTTTACCCCTAACCGGTTAGAGGTCATTCAAATTCTCTCAGCGCAAGCCGCCATTTCTCTCAAGAATGCCCTCCTTTACCAAGAAATGGAAACCCTCAACATGGATTTAAAGCAAGCTCAAGAGGCGTTAGCGCACTCCAATCGTAATTTGGAACAAAAAGTTCAATCACGGACACAAAGCCTCAGTGAAGCCCTCGACCTCCTTAAAGCAACACAAGCTGAACTCCGGTTTGAAAACCGTCTCCTGAAAAGTGAAGCCGACTTTTCTGAGTACCAGTATCAAGTGGGGGGGAGTTTACCGATGGATGCACCGACTTATGTGGTGCGTTCGGCCGATCGCTATCTCTATCAAGCCTTAAAACAAGGAGAGTTCTGTTATGTGCTCAATCCTCGACAGATGGGAAAATCCAGCTTAATGATTCAGATGATGCACCATCTGCGCAAAGAAGGATTTTGTTGTGCGTCTATCGATTTAACTCGCATTGGCAGTGATGAGGTGACACCTAGCCAGTGGTACAAAGGGTTAGCCGTGGAGTTATGGAAGAATTTTGGGCTGCTGCGGACGGTGAATTTGAAAAGCTGGTGGAATGAACAAACCGATCTCTCACCCGTGCAACGGTTTAGCGAGTTTCTGGAGGAGGTGATTTTACCTCATGTGGGGGTGAAAAACGACAACTCAGAGAAAAATATTGTCATCTTTATTGATGAAATTGATTGTGTGCTGAGTCTAGACTTTTCAGTCAATGACTTTTTTGCCCTGATTCGCGCCTGCTACAATCAGCGCAGTTTCAAACCAGAGTATCAACGCTTAACGTTTGTCTTATTAGGGGTCGCCACCCCTTCCGATTTAATTACCGACTACCAAAGAACCCCGTTTAATATTGGTCAAGAAATTTCTCTGAAAGGGTTCAAACAACATGAAGCGCAGCCGTTGTTACAGGGGTTAAGCCAAAAAGTCGATCACCCACAAACGCTGTTGCGAGAGGTATTGTCTTGGACGAACGGACAACCTTTTTTGACCCAGAAAATTTGTCGCTTGATTCGTCAGAGTTCGGAGGCGATTCCCCCGCAGGAGGAAGCAGAGTGGGTGAAAAATTTAGTGGAGACAAAGATAATTCAGAATTGGGAGACGCAGGATGAACCAGAACATCTCCGAACAGTGCGCGATCGCGTTTTCCATTCCTCAGTTCCGACCTCGCAACTCCTCAGGTTGTATCAACAAATTTTAGAGGCAGGAAGGGTTCCCAGGACGGATATGCCCGAAGAACAAGTCTTATTAATCTCAGGGTTAGTGGAAAAAGAAGAAGGCCATCTCAAGGTGAAAAATCGCATCTATCAGGCAATTTTTAATTCAGATTGGGTACAGCGCTATTTATAATCGGTAGATGATCGGGTGAGTAAATCCTGAACGCTCATTTGTTCGTAACGTTCAAATGGCTGATGAATCCAAGGGTTGTCGGGGAGATAGTGAACATAGTAGTCAGGAATAATCACGGAACAATCTTTGCGCCACAAAACAGCACTCCGTAGTTCCTCAATCTCTGCTGCATAATGTTGTTTTAGCCAATCCATCGTCACTTTCAGACTCACTCCTGAATCCACTAAATCATCCACCACTAATACTTGATTACCCAACTGCGGTGTGGTCATTGCCAGATGTTGCGAGAGTTTAATTTCTCCTCGGATTTGATTTTTTTCCCCACCATAAGACGAAGTAGACATAATCGCTAGGGGTTGGTTAAAGAGTCGGGAAAAGATATCGCCAACCCGCAACCCCCCCTTGGCAATACAAACAATTTGGTTAAACTGCCAACCTGACTGGTCAATCTGAATCGCCAGTTGTTCAATGGTTTGATAATATTCTGACCAAGAAACATAGAGATCGGACATTGATTTGATGATTGATGATTTGTTGTTTGTTTACCCTGTCCCCTTGTCTCCCCCTCACCCCCGATCAATATTATCGTGAAAATTGACCAATTTGATATTAAGTCAACTTCTGATAGGCTTTGATCAGATTGCCTTGCATGAGGGCAGCAACCCCATCGAGCGTGTGCAGAATGTCAAGATTGGGATTAAGCTTTAAAGCAGTGGCAAGGGCTGTTTCCGCAGCGTTCGGTTGCCAGCTATACAGATAGACAAAGGCAAGATAGGCGTAAGCATAAGGGTTTTGCGAGTCAAGTTGCGTAATTTGTTGAAACTGCGCGATCGCGCCCTCTGCATCTCGTTGCAGCACTTCGGCAAGGGCTAGAGGATAAAGCCAGTCTAACCGTTGTCCCTTCTGTTGCAGGCGGTATTTCAGTGCAATTTCCGTTTGTGCTAAATAGTCTTGAATGGGATCATATTGATTAATCCGTCCGGTTTGGGCAAAAATCTCTTCTAAGGCGGTTTCTCCGAGAGGAAGAGTGATAGCTGCTTTGCGCAGTTGAGTGACTAAGTCTAATTCTGGTGCCGATGGCGCAGTGGCATTAGCATCAACCGTGACTGAGATGGCGGGTGTCTCTAGCGGGTAAGTTTTTCCTGTTTCTCGGTTTAAATATCTCGCGCGGAGGGTATAGTTGCCTGGCTTCGTTTCAGGCGGAATTAACATCGCTGTATTTTCTCTGACTTGAAATCCCCCTTTTTCTTCTAAATTTCTCGCTAAACGTCCCATGGCAATACCATGATCATGCAACCAAAGATTCCCCTCTCCTTCCCAGGTTAAGAGGACAATGCCAGGTTGTAGTTCTTCCCAACGCCCTTCCCAGGTATAATTGACTGGAATGGGACCCCCCGAGGGAATAGTCTCGGGAACCTCGACCGCGGTTAATTGCACCTTGGAAGAAATATTTTGAATTGGCGTAACAGCAACCGTTTGCTTGTTCTGTTGATACAGTTTGAGAACGCTTTCATCGGGTAATTGCCACGTTTCTTTTAAGCGAAAATCTTCACCGGTTTCGATGCGTTCAGTAATTAATTTTTGTGCTGACGGAATTGATCCTTGTTCTCCGGTTTTTGTAAGAAACCAAGGCAGCGATCGCGCATCTTGTTCAATGTTACTTTCCTCCACTCCCACTTGCCGACCATACACCTGAAAATTGGCTTGTGCGCCATAAAAGGAAAAGTTATGTTGATTAATACTTGGGGTTGAAGGTAACACCCCTAATGTACTTCTTAAATAAAGATTAGTTTCAACAATTTCTGCAATTACTTCTTGATGCGGATAATTTTTTCCTACCTCAGGATAATGCTGCACTCTTGGACTCAGGTATTGAGTTATCCATTGTCCACCCAAAGGAAATAAGTTTAAAATCATTAGGATTAATCCTAATCCCAAACTGCCCATCATCAGAGAAGAACGCCATTTGCGATCCACTAAAAAAAGTCCTTGGGCAATGATTAAGGATACAACAGGTAAGAGCGGTAAGATATAACGAGCATCTTTATTCAAATTCAGAGAACTCAGCACGTAACCCCCAATCAAAAAAATCCCTAACCAACGAATTGTTTGGATTTGCTTTTCTTGCCAACGATTTTGTCGGATCAACCATGATATTCCATAGATTAAAAAACAAACCAGCGGAATAATCAAGAGTGGCCAAGATAATAAATAAGGTAAAACTTTGCCATAATAAACCCAAGCATCAAGAGTATTTAATGCCGGATCGCCTTCCGCGATCGCTGAGTCAACGGTTGCTCGTTTACCAGAGGTTAAAATCAGTAACCAATTGGTTCGATACCAAGGAAAAAAAATCAAGAAAGCAGTCAAAAACCCAAGGAAAAATTGACTTAAATTTTGCCATTTTCTCTGCCGCAATGTTACCAGTAATAACCAGACAATTGGGAAGAAGAGAAACAACACAACTGTTTGCTTAATCATTAACCCGATGCCCAGGGCAAACCCTACTAAAATAGCCCATAACCAACTCTGAAAACGAGGTCTTCTGACATCACAGGCTGCTTGTTTCCATAGGGTTAAACTCAAAAAGCCAAAGCTTACTATTGCCGTTACCGGATAATCAAGAACAAATTCGGTGCGATAGCGGTATAAACCAGGCAAAACTTGACAAAATGCAGCAGCCAGTAAGCCCACTTTGGGATTGAATAATTGTGTGCCTAAGCCATAAACGGAAACCAGTAAAAGAGCACTAAAAAGACTTAGAATTAATGTTGCTGCATCCGCATTCGTGCCAAAAATTTCAAGAAAAGGCACCGTTACAATATAAGTTCCAGGGGGAATTTTAGAAGAGAGAAGCCACAGCTGTTCCCACCAATTGGAATCGAACCATTGGGGCGTTTGCAAGGCATACCAATAGTTCATCACCCCATTTAAATAATCGGCTTGATCCCAAGCGGGAACCCCCTGATCCAGGCAAAACCAAAAGCGATCAATGAGAAAACCGCTTAGCCAAATCAACAGCAGAAGCAAGGGAAACGACTTTTGATGAAGACTCAATTTTCGCTGGTGCATTACTTCAAGACTTCCCTTGATTTGAAAATATTAGCTATTCTTTCTTTGCAAATAGCTTGTAACCACCAATACCACCTAAAGCACCTAATGCAATGTTGACTAATTTTTCCGGCAATTCCCTGTCTCCAGTAAAACCAGAATAAATAAATCCTGCTATCACAAGTAGCACACCAGCAATGATAATCAATCGGTTAGTCGTTTCCTTACTTTGATTAAGATTATAATCATGCTCTTCCTTAGCCCGAGAAAAATTATAAATTCTTTCTTCTGCTTGATCAGCAAGTTCAATTAACTCTTGCGGTGAATTTTGAGCAAGAGTTTCTAGAGTTGAAGGATTTAATCTAACATCAATTGATTTTTGTGATGATTCTGAGGCAGAAATTGCTGGCTCAAATGTATCAAGAGTCAAATCAGTTTCATCAATGTCATTATCGTTTTGACTAATTTGTTCTTGATTTACGTTTTCTGATTTGCTACCTTCTTCGCTACTCATGCTTACTTGCACATAGTTTCATGAAATCGACTCAGGGCAGTACCAACTCGAATCCCAGCATAGATTGCTTTTTGATTTGTTCCAGCTTCTTTTGGTATCACAATATAAGACACAGCTTCTCCCCGTTGTGTCCAATCAGGATAGATTGCCCACTTGGATTTTGGACTTTTTAAAAAAGCAATATCTCTTTTGAATTTACGTTGTTGGTCAAGTGTTGCATTAGTCGGCAACACGTATCGAAAGGGTTTTTGCTTCCCTTTATTTCGATCAGTGGAAGTAACCATAATCTTTTTCAAGCCCTGATATAGAGATCAAAACTCTATTTGTAAAATACCATATTCTATAACCATGAGCAGATCAGTATTATCTATTATTTTTACTCTTCTCTATAGGCTACAGATTATTTCAAGACTTCTTCTAGTTGATGTTGTTTCCACAGCGCTTGGTATAAGCCCTCTGTTTCTAACAATTCTTCATGAGTTCCGCTTTGGACAATTTGCCCTTGATCCATCACCAGTAAGCGATCCGCTTTGGCAGCAGCAGACAGTTGATGGGTAATAAAAATCACTGTTTTTCCTTCCACACCAGCGGATAAATTACTGAGAATTTCTGTTGCCGTGCGATTATCGACACTGGAAAGGGCATCATCTAAAATCAATACCGGTGCATCTACTAGCAATGCCCTCGCCAGCGAGGTGCGCTGACGTTGTCCACCGGAAAGGGTAATCCCGCGTTCGCCAACAATCGTCTCATACTTCCTCGGGAAATTCAGAATTTCTGGATGAATTTGGGAGTCTTTAGCGGATGTTTCAATTAAGGAGGAATCGGCATAGGGATCGCCATAAGCAATATTATTGCCAACCGTGGTGCTGAATAAAAAGCTATCTTGAGGGACATACGCGATCGCGCGACGCAAATCCGCTAACCGAATTTTGGTAATATCATAGCCATCTAAGAAAACCTGCCCTTCTTCAACTGCCAACAAACGAGGCAGAATATTGGCAAGCGTAGATTTTCCGGCGCCAATTGAACCCACAATAGCCACGACTTCTCCTGGTTCAATCGTAAAGTTGATTCCTCGCAATGCCCACTGTTGGGATCCCGGATAGCTGTATCTTAAGTCTTTTGCTTCGAGATGTCCCCTTACCGTCTCTACGGGAAGCGAAATTGAGTCTGATGTGTCTTGAATCTGGGGTTCTGATTCAAAAATCGCTTGCACTCGATCAACACTGACCGCGCCTCGTTGATAAGCGGTAATCGTAAAGCCCAACAGCGCAATCGGAAAGACCAGACGCTGGGCATAAATAATTAACGCGACAAAATCACCATTGCTGATTGTATTCCCAATTAAGCCCCGAGAACCAATGCCCAATAAAAGCAGTAAACTCAGGGCAGCTAATGCCTCAATGACAGGAAATAAAATATTCCGCGTTCGTGCCAACCTTAAATTAGACCGGAGAAGAGTTTCATTTTTCGTCGCAAACGCTTGTCGTTCGTTTTCTTCCTGGGCATAAATCTTAATTAAAGACATCCCACTCATGTCTTCTTGAATCAACTGACTGAGATCAGATAAGTTTTCTTGGACCTCCTGCTGTTGCCGACCGAGATTGCGACTAAAAAGTTGTACAGCCACTAAAATGAAGGGATAGGGCGCGATCGCGAGTAAAGTTAGCTTGACATCAATCGACAACATAAACGGCAGCGTAATTCCATAGGCAAATACGGTATTGACCAAACTCAACACTGCAAACCCAACGAGGCGGCGGACATTATCCACATCACTGGTTGCGCGATTAATCAAGTCTCCGGAGGTATTTAAAGCAAAGTAAGCGGGTTCTAACCGCAGTAAATGCTCAAAAATCCGTTGTTTGAGGTCATATTCGACCTTACGACCCACCCCAAAAATTAAAACGCGCGAAAGCAGCCGAATGCCCAACATGACTGAAGCAAGCAAGACAATCGCCACCACATAGTACCAGAAGCGATTATTGTCAAAAGATTGATCAACGCTATCGCGAATTAACAGGGGAATCGCCGCGCTTAATAAATTAACGACCAGCAGCGCCCCAATGCCCATCAGCATTCGTTTCCGGTGGGGACGCAAGTAAGAAATGAGTTTTCGCAAACGTGACTGTGCCATGTTATACAATTTAACAAATTTTGCCTTTGCCTTATTCCATCTCTAGAAAGGAGATTTCATCTGATCGCTAAGGCGTGGGGGCTGCTTCCTGACTTTGACCATTGTTCAAGTTCCCTCAATCCAGCTCTAAGATTGAAGTGAAATAATACCAGTGATTTTTGTTCAGAAGCTGTTATCGCTATGTCAACAGATCTGTTAGATGGTCAACCGATGCAATGGCGACGAGGGATCTCATTTCAAGTGTGTCATTCTCTAGGGAAAGCTCCCCCTCTCATCTTCCTTCACGGCGGATTAGGAAATCGCTACAATTGGCGATCACAGTATGAGTTTGCAGTTAGTCAAGGCTGGGAAACCCTGGCCTATGATTTAGCCGGACATGGCCAATCTCAACCCTATTCCCGTTATTCCATTGGGCGACACTGTCGAGATTTAACTCGATTACTAGCTCGCTTGCAGATTGAAAAGCCAGTTTTGTGCTGCCATAGCTATGGCGTACCAATTGGTCTGGAATGGGCGAGACAGCATTCCGTGCAAGGTTTAATTTTAATTGCGGGGGGGACCCATGAACTCGCCCCTTGGTGGGAAATTCCCCTGATGAAACTACTCAAGTGGGGAGGACGCCACTTTTATCATTTACCTCCCTTACAATGGCTAACCCAAAAGGTGTCAACTTCGTCTCGCCATGCCAAAATTGATCAGTTCTTTGCTGAAAGTCCTGTCCCCACAGAACGACATCCCTATCAAGCACTAGAGATTTTTTGGAATTATAATTTCTTTTCCCATCGCCAAACGAAAGCAAAATTTAAAGATCTGCCGGTTCTGGTGATGAGTGGGGGACAAGATCCCATGTTTACAGAGGACATGGGGCGGGAATTAGCCGGTCATTTTCCTCAAGGACAACATCTTCATTTTCAACAGATGGGTCACTTAATGATGGCTGAAGCCCCTAATGCAATTAATCGCGCGATCGCGCAATTTTTAAATCGTCTTGAATGATCACAAAATTGCTTTCATACTTCCGATTCCAATCAAGGTGTTTGACTCAATCTAGCTCGCCATCATGATGGAATACTTCCTTTGCTTTAGGATGTCTGAAGAACAAGTATACTTTGATATGAAATGAGTCAACACTTCAAATCCACTTTCAGTCAACGATCACGCCGTAGCCAAATCAGCTTATGGATTGCTGCTTTACTGACAGCAACTGTGGGTGTAATCAACTTACTTTCGGCAGCAACACCTGGCTTATCGGCACGAGTGGAATGGTTGCAACAAATTTTCCCCTTTGAAGTGCGTGCCGGGGCCCATATCTTTGCTGCCATGACTGGCTTTCTGTTACTCGCGCTAGCAACGAATCTATTGCGACGGAAGCGAGTTGCTTGGTTGCTTATGGTTGGGTTATTACTGGTCTCCATCACCAGTCATTTAATTAAAGGGCTGGACTGGGAAGAAGGGTTATTATCTGGTCTTTTACTCATCCAATTGCTGCTCATGCGAGACACGTTTACAGCTCGCTCAGATCGGCCCTCAATCGCCCAAGGGGTGAGAGTTTTAATTGGGGCAGCCTTGTTTACCCTGGCTTATGGAACGATTGGCTTTCTCCTCATGGATCGCCACTATTCTGTTCAATTTGATTTGCCGGGCGCGATCGCGCAAACTTTGGCGATGTTTTTCACTCTGGATAATGCCGGTTTAGAAGCAACAACGCGCTTTGGACAGTTCTTTGCCTATTCCATTTATGTGATTGGTGCTGGCACCCTAATGACCGCTCTAGTGATGCTATTTCGCCCTGTGTTGATGAAAACGGTTGCGACGAGTGCAGAACGGGAACACGCCAGAGCAATTGTCCAAGCCTATGGTCATACTTCGCTGGCAAATTTTACCCTTTTAAGCGATAAACAGTATTATTTCAGTCCGTCTGGGGAAAGTGTCATTGCTTATGTTCCCAAGGGACGAGGCGCGATCGCCCTTGGTGATCCTATTGGTCCCATCGCGGATCGGCGGCAAACCATCCAAGGCTTTCAACGCTTTTGTAAACGCAATGACTGGTATCCCAGTTTCTATCAAACCCTTCCTGATGACTTGCCACTCTATCGAGAATTAGGTTTCAAAGCCGTTCAAATTGGACAAGAAGCGATTGTTGACCTGAAGTCCTTTACTCTTGAGGGCAAAGCGGGCAAGAATTTACGAACGGCAATGAACAAGTTTACAAAAGCCGGGTATAAAGTGACCTTTCACCAACCGCCAATTGCTGATGAGTTGCTGGAGAAACTACAGGGAATTAGCGATGAATGGTTAAGGATGATGCAGGGATCAGAGAAACAGTTTTCGGTAGGGTGGTTTGACAAGGAATATTTACAAGGATGTGAAATTGCCACAGTGATTAATCGGGAAGGAGAGGTCACTGCCTTTGCTAATCTTGTGCCGGAATACCAAAAGAATGATGCCACCATTGACTTAATGCGCCGGCGACAAGATGCAGAACATGGCACCATGGATTTCCTCTTTATTTCTCTTTTCCAGCGTTGCAAAGCCCAAGGCTACGATGGATTTAATTTAGGATTATCCGCTTTATCGGGAATCGGAAAAGCGCCAAAATCCCCTCGACTCCAACAAGCACTCCGTTATCTCTACAAACACCTCAATCGCTTTTATAATTTCCAAGGCTTACATACCTATAAAGACAAGTTCCGTCCCCGTTGGGAACCCCGTTACCTGGTTTATCCTAGTTTAGCGGCCTTACCAGAAGTGATTGTTGCGCTGATCCGGGCTGATTCCGGTGATCGCCTACTTGATTATTTTCGACCCGGTGCTTAAATTATGGGGGGACACTTAAAAATCCCCTCTCTGTTACAGAAAGGGGATAGAAAAATTAGCTAGAAAGAGCCAACTGAGCTAAAACTAGTCTAAATCAGGCATGGATAGTACTGGCTCAGTTTCGCGGTTGAGACCTCTTTCAAAACCGGCTGCTGCAGCACGAGCACGACCCGCGTGCCATAAGTGACCGATTAAGAAGAAGAAGCCTAAGACAAAGTGAGAACCAGCTAACCATTGACGAAGGTTAACGTAGTTGAAGGAGTTGGGTTCGGTAATAATACCACCCACAGAGTTGATGGAACCGTTTGGTGCGTGAGTCATGTATTCAGCAGCACGACGAAGTTGCCAAGGCTGAATATCATTTCTGATTTTGTCCACATCAAGACCATTCGGTCCCCGTAACGGCTCTAACCAAGGACCACGGAAGTCCCAGAAGCGCATCGTTTCACCACCGAGAATAATCTCACCAGTGGGAGAACGCATTAAGTATTTACCCAGACCTGTTGGACCTTGAGAGGTGGCAATATTTGCCCCTAAGCGTTGGTCACGGGCTAAGAATAAGAAGGCTTGTGCTTGAGACGCTTCAGCGTTGGTCGGACCATAGAATTCACTGGGATAGGCAGTGTTGTTGAACCAAACCATTGCTGTGGCGACAAAGCCCATTAAGGAAAGCGCACCCAGGCTGTAGGAAAGGTAAGCTTCACCAGACCAGACAAAGGCGCGGCGAACCCAGCCAAAGGGCTTGGTGAGAATATGCCAGACACCGCCAGCGATGCAAATTAAGCCAACCCAGATATGTCCGCCAATGATGTCTTCCATATTGTCCACACCAATGACCCAACCGTTACCCCCAAAGGGAGAGTCGATTAAGTAGCCAAAGATGGCGGCAGGGTTGAGGGTGGGATTATTGATGACACGGACATCGCCACCACCGGGTGCCCAAGTATCGTAGACACCGCCGAAAAAGACAGCTTTGAATACTAAGAGTAGTGCGCCAATTCCTAGAACCACGAGGTGGAACCCTAGGATAGTGGTCATTTTGTTTTTGTCTTTCCAGTCGTAACCGAAGAAGGAAGAATATTCTTCTAAGGTTTCAGGGCCCCGTACTGCGTGGTAAATCCCACCGAGACCCAGTACAGCGGAAGAAATTAAGTGGAGTACCCCAACAACGAAGTAGGGGAAGGTATCAACTACTTCTCCACCCGGACCAACGCCCCAACCCAGGGTAGCGAGGTGAGGGAGAAGGATTAAGCCCTGCTCGTACATGGGCTTTTCAGGGACAAAGTGACCCACTTCAAATAAAGTCATAGCGCCTGCCCAGAAGACAATGAGACCAGCGTGGGCAACATGAGCGCCAAGTAACTTTCCGGAAAGGTTGATTAAACGGGCGTTACCAGACCACCAGGCGTAACCGCTAGATTCTTGGTCACGACCTGTACCGACAAATGTATTAGAGAGCGTTACCACGGGGTAGTACCTCCTCTGGGAATTCAAACTGTTCGTGGGGTTGGTCATCCGGTGCCATCCAGGCGCGGAGACCTTCGTTTAATAAGATATTTTTCGTATAGAAGGTTTCAAACTCGGGATCTTCTGCGGCACGGATTTCTTGCGACACGAAGTCATAAGCCCGCAGGTTCAATCCTAAACCAACTACTCCGACTGATGCCATCCACAGTCCAGTGACGGGGACAAACAGCATGAAGAAGTGTAACCAACGTTTGTTAGAGAACGCAATCCCAAAAATCTGACTCCAGAACCGGTTCGCGGTTACCATCGAGTAGGTTTCTTCCGATTGCGTTGGCTCGAAGGCGCGGAAGGTGTTGTTGCTGTCGCCCCCTTCATCAAACAGGGTATTTTCTACGGTCGCGCCGTGAATTGCACACAGCAGCGCACCGCCTAAAATTCCGGCGACTCCCATCATGTGGAAGGGATTCAAGGTCCAGTTGTGGAATCCTTGGAAGAAGAGAATAAAGCGGAAGATGCCGGCGACCCCGAAGCTAGGAGCAAAGAACCAGCTCGATTGTCCGAGGGGATACATTAAGAAGACGCTGACAAATACCGCAATCGGACCGGAGAACGCGATCGCGTTGTAAGGACGAACGCCGACCAAGCGGGCAATTTCAAACTGACGGAGCATAAACCCAATCAGTCCGAAAGCACCGTGGAGGGCGACGAAACTCCAGAGTCCGCCGATTTGACACCAGCGGACAAAGTCCCAGTTGGCTTCGGGTCCCCACAAGAAGAGTAGGGAGTGTCCAAAAGCGTCTGCGGGGGTAGAGACGGCAACGGTTAAGAAGTTGCAGCCTTCTAAGTAAGAGCTGGCTAAACCGTGGGTGTACCAGGAAGTCACGAAGGTGGTTCCGGTGAGCCATCCCCCAATTGCCATGTAGGCACAAGGGAATAGCAGTAAACCCGACCAGCCAATAAAGACAAATCTGTCGCGCTTGAGCCAGTCATCGACGAGGTCGAAGACTCCTCTTTGTTGTTGGGCGCGTCCTACTGCAATAGTCATTGCTAATACTCCAATTTTCTATGGATATTGGTTTGCTATTTATGATTACTAGCTTGCCTTTAAGCAAACTTTGGGCAAATGTGTCAGAAAAGTTTACTTTTCTTTACTAAAACTATCATAATCTAACTTTTCTTAATTTTCCACTCTTCCTTAAAGAAGTTTTAAGTTTTGTTAAGTTGGTGCGCGATCGCGCACAGGAGCAGGGTAAAAATGTCAAACTGTTTGCTGTAGGGAACTTTGGTCACTGAACTCTTATGGCGAAGCGCGGGATTAGTGCTTTTATTGGCGGCATCGCTCTTGGTAGTGCGATCGGCGCAGTGGTCGGACTGCTGGTTGCTCCTCGTTCTGGACGGGAGACCAGACAGACCTTAAAAAAATCAGCACAAGCACTACCAGAAATGGCAGAAGATGTTTCTAGTAGTGTGCAGTGGCAAGCCACTCGTTTCTCAGAAAGCACCTTACATAGGTGGGATGGGACATTGAATCGTCTCAAAAGCGCGATCGCGGCAGGAATTGAAGCCAGTAGAATGGAAACAGCAACGGTTGAAGAACAGCCAGACGCTTCCTCCGATCAAAAATCAAGTACAGAATGACCACGACGCGTAAAACTTCACCCATCGAATATCCGAAACGAACCATTCAACGCGCTCAACGCGCCCTGCAGTGTTCGCCGTTTCGATTAAAACTATTTCAAGCGCTGCGATCGCGCAGTGTTCCCCTGAGCCAAATTGCTCATCAATCTGGCGTCGATAACCAATATAGCAGTGTCGTCCTCTCAGAATTAAAAGCTGAAAATGAACTGGCTTGGCTGATTCAGGTGGGCTTATTACGGCGTGAAGTGGACGGACAAGGAATTACCGATAGTTTTCGTCTCACCCCCTTAGGACGACAAATTGTTGCCATATGGGAACAGGAAACTGATGAGATTCCCTCTCCCTCTTGGCTAGAGAAACTGCACAATTTTACGATTCGTTCGTTTCGTTCCCCCTTTTAAGTTTTCATGAAACAAGCCTTGATGGTTGTGGGTGCCACCTCTCACGCCGGGAAATCACTCCTTTGTGCTGCTATTTGTCGCCTGTTAAGCCGTCAGGGTTGGCGAGTCAGTCCCTTCAAAGGACAAAACATGGCACTCAATGCTTATGTCACTAATGCCGGAGATGAGATTGGGTATGCCCAAGCGGTGCAAGCCTGGGCAGCAGGAATAGAACCGACCGTAGAAATGAACCCCATTCTCCTCAAACCGCAAGGGGATATGACCTCGCAAGTCATTCTCAACGGGAAAGCTGTGAGACGGACTCAAGCCCAACAATATTACGAGCAATACTTTGAGCGGGGTTGGGCTGCGATTAAAAGGGCACTGGCAGTATTAAGTGAAACGTACGACTATATTGTCTGTGAAGGGGCAGGAAGTCCTGCTGAAATTAATCTTATGCACCGCGACTTAACGAATATGCGCGTTGCGGAATATCTTAATGCTCCCACTTTACTCGTAGTCGATATCGAACGCGGAGGCTCTTTTGCCCATATCATTGGCACCTTAGAAATTTTAAAACACGCTAATGCCGGACACCATCTGGTGAAAGGCATCCTCATTAATAAGTTTCGCGGACAGCAATCGATCTTACAACCGGGGATTGAATGGGTGGAAACCTATACCGGTATTCCCGTTGTGGGTGTGATTCCTTATTTACAACAAGCGTTTCCCGCAGAAGACTCTCTAGATTTATTAGAACGTCGCGGACGGAAACGTAACACGGATCTCACCATTGCCATTATTCATCTGCCCAAAATTGCTAATTTCACAGATTTTGACCCGCTAGAGGCGGAAACTAGTGTTAACTTGCGTTATGTTCGTCCAGAAGAGGAATTAGGGAATCCCGATGCGGTGATTCTCCCAGGTTCTAAAACCACGATTACCGACTTACAAACCTTACAAGCAACTGGAATGGCAGCTGCACTGCAAGCCTACGCCAAAAAAGGAGGAATCATTTTCGGCATCTGCGGTGGTTTTCAAATGTTAGGAGAAACTTTAAGCGACCCGGATGGCTTAGAAGGGGAACCGGGGAACTACGAGGGGTTAGGCTTATTTCCTTTACAAACCATCATCACGGGTGAAAAACTGACCCGTCAGCGTACTGTACAAGCAATTTTTCCGGAAAGTAATACTCCGATTACTGGTTATGAAATTCATCAAGGGCGCACTCGTTTCACCACTGAGTCGGAAATATTAATGCCTTTGTTTAAGGATGCAGACTTAGGTTATGTCAATCCACAACAATCGGTTTGGGGTTGTTATTTACATGGACTCTTTGAAAATGGCACCTGGCGTAGACAATGGCTCAACCAATTACGACAGAGAAAAGGACTCTCTCCCCTAGAGACGAATGTTCCGCACCATCGCCAACAACGGGAGGAAGTTCTCGATGCTGTAACCGATATAATAGAAAACCATTTGGACTTAACCCCTTTATTAAAATGAGTGTACAGGTTCATTTTCTTCCCGACGATGTCATCATTGAAGCTGAACCCGGCGAACCAGTTTTACAGGTAGCCGAACGCGCTGGACTGTTTATTCCCACTGGTTGCATGATGGGATCTTGTCATGCTTGTGAAGTGGAATTAGAAGATGGAACGCCCTTTTGTGCTTGTATTAGCGCCATTCCCGAGGAGGAAAAATTCGTAATCAACTTAATTGATGATCCCATTTGGTAAAAAGTAGAGAAGGTCTGCATCATGGAAAACAAGCAGCACTCAAACTCTCTATGATTTAGTTTCTCGACAAAATAAGTCGCAGCAATTTACCTGATTCGCTATGCTTAGTTCAACGCCTTGATTATATAATCAATGTAGCTATTTATTTTTTGAGCAGCTTTCCCAGTTAAGCCATGATTACTCTTAACGTAACCTAGGGCTTTTACATACCATACGGGTGAATGATCCAAAGCGGTTAAGGATTCAGAAAAATCTATAAGAAGGTAATCATCAAGTAATTCTTTTCCACCACCGGCTAAAGACCATGCAAGAGACTTGAGTATCAGGCTTACCATTTCTAAGATTTCACCATATTTCTGTTTATACTGTTCAGTTTCTAGTCCTTGCTTTGCGCCTTGTGGTATCAAAAACTCATGAAAAATTAAATCACTAGCCTTTTTAGTAAGATCTTCAATATTTTCTGTAATCTGTCTTGCTGCATTCAGGCGATCAACTTTTTCTTGAAGTGTACTTACAACTTGATTTAGGTTATCCGAACCAATAGAGTTTTTTCTTCTTGTTTCTGATAAAAGGGTATTGACCACAGCGACTTCCTTATTAATTACCTGTCTATGTAAATCTATGATAACGTTTTGGAGGATGTTGGATTTTGATGAATAACAATAAAAAAAGTGGGCTTACTAGACAAATTCAACAAAGATCTGGATAGTGGTATTGAGGCTTTTTACTCAAAAGAGCTAGAGAGTTACAGAACAATGTTTAATAAAGTTCAGTCTCAAGCTCTAGAAAAGTGTAAAACAGGCGTGCCGTTTTGGAGAAGGTTACATTACGGAGCAGCTTCATCATCAATCATATCTTCTCTGGGGTCTTTGATCTTGACTTTTTCAGATCATCAGGGTTGGATTATTGCTTTATCTATAACTTCAGCTCTCTCAATAACAGTGATTATAGTTTTTAATCCTTCAAAACGCCAAGCCGAACTAAAACAGTTAAAACAATTATGTGAGTCGATAGATCAAGATTTCATTTTCACCGAACAAGACTTGAAGAAAAAACCAGATCTTTATAAGCAAGCCATTTTAACTCGTCTTGCAAATGAGATCAAAAACTTAAGTCAAAAAGTCAATAACTTCTGAGGTGACCGTAACTAGGGCAAACCAGGGCAATTACCGGGAGTTAGATAAAATTAGCCTGCACAAAGTTCTCTTCCTTTCTGCAAAGATGTCGATCAATTATTAAGTGATCGAGGTTTTATGGAGAATAACTATTTCAACAGCCATTTTGGAGACGTGAGTAAAAATAATTCGCTTTGTCCAAGTGGCGATTGATCGTCTGGACAGTTCAAACCAATCACGCCTGCTTTCTTCACCACGAGCTTTTGCTGCGTTTTTCCCCAGACTAATGATTCTGCCCAGTTGCCTAAGTCGGGTTGATGACCCACTAGCGCAAGGGTTCCCGAATGATGACTACCCTCAGTTTGCCAATGCTGCCACCACTGCACCCAATCTTTAATGTTTCCACCGGGGGCTAAAGGAGGAAAGGTTTCTAAGGTTTGTGTTAATCCCACATCACGCAAAATTTCTGCCGTTTGCATTGCCCGTACTAGGGGACTGGTTAAAATGAGGTCGAACGTCACGCCCACTGCTTGCATTTGTTGGGCAACTTTTTTGGTTTTCTTTTGTCCTTCTGCGGTTAAAGCGCGCGTTTCATCCGGTTGAGAGGGGGCGCGATCCACAGCGATTCCGTGGCGAATTAAATAAACTGTTTTGGACATAATTTAATCGGTATTAATTACACTGTCGTCAGGATTGACTAAACGGAGGAGTTTCTGTTTAATTTGGGTATCAAACACTTCCCATTTCAACTTCGCATAGTCGGAATGTTCATTAAACCCGTATAAAAATCCTAACGGTACTTCAAAACCACCTGCCATATAACGTCCACCGCCAAAGTAGCGCCCTTGCGTATCTTGACCGAAAGCTTCTTTAATAAATTCATCGGGATCCAAAGTCAGCTTACTGGTGCGTAAAGAACCAATGACCACTTCTAACTCTTCGTGTTCATTGTGAACGATGCCATAGACAACCGCAGTATGCACATTTTCTTCTGTAACGAGGAAGTCCGCGGCTTGCGGAATAGCATCGCGGTCATCATAGCGTAAATAACCCACTCCCGCGATCGAGAAATTATTTTGCACCAGACGATTGCGTAGCGACCGTTCAATTACATCCATAACTCGCTTGGAACGAGAGGTTTGCAAAACGGCATTTAAGAGCTGTACATCATAAAACCGGCTGAGATAAGCAGCCGCTAAAAAGTCTTCTTCTTGGGCTTGCATCAAACGATTCGTATCGGAACGCAAGCCATGCATTAGTGCTGTTGCGCATTTGACGTGCTTACTATTACTGGTGTTGAAATTTAATAAGCCGGCTTGAATATACTGGGTGAGAATAGTAGCTGTGGCTCGGGTTTGATTTCGCAAATCCACAAATTCTCCATTGGCTTCTCCTTGATCACTGTGATGGTCGATAATCACTGTCACCGGGAGTTCTTGTTCACGAACCAAGGGCATTAACTGACTTGTCGTACCTTGGGTATCAATCAAAACACAGCCTTGATACACCGATAAATCTCTTTCCTTCAGCGTTTGAATGCCCCATCGCTTTGCTGGAAGACCGGTTAATTTGACTAAAGCAATATTTTCCTGATGAGATAAAATTCCGGCATAAACAATATCACACTGAATTTCGTATTGTTGGGCAATGAGTTGATAAGCCCAAGCACTCGAAAGGGCATCGGGATCGGGAAAGTCTTGAATAATAACGAGTTGTCTTTCCCCTCGATGACGCTCTAAGGTTTCCTTGAAAGCCTCAATAATCTGGTTTAAGGAGATATCAGTCTTGTTATATCGCTGATCTCCTTCTAGATGATTTGAGGAGGAGGTGTGGTTGACCTCTGGCATTTCTTCTGCTTCAACCGAATTGCCATTGGCTTGAGAATATCGAGAATTGGGATCAAAAATCAGGTTAGATGACATTGTTTAACCAGAATATTAGACTCAACCGCTATGTTATCGAAGGCAGCCCAAATAGGGTTAGAGGTGCTGGTCGATATTTGGGCGTTTCCTAATTGTGACTTGCCTTTTAGGAAAAAGACAAGTCATCTTTGGTCACAAGTTAGCTCAATAACGGCATATGCAGCGTCCTGTAGGAGCCTGGATATAAACCGTTAGTCGATTTTCTTGATTTGCTTCTGGTTTTTATGTTACTCTCTTTTAACGCAAGGTTCAGTGAGGAGCCTACTGAATACCAATTACATATTTCCGCCATTCCTGATTACGATTCCCTTGAATGTGCCGAGCCAATTCAAAGTGGAGGCTACTGTACGGACGGCGCGGTGGACGAGAGAGAGGCATTTCTGCTTCCCTGGGAGTGCGACTCCCTTTCTTTACGTTACAGCGCACACAAGCAGCGACAATGTTTTCCCAAGTGTCGCCACCGCCACGAGAGCGAGGAATAACGTGATCTAAGGTGAGTTGATCGCCTTTATAGCCACAGTATTGGCAACGATTGCTATCACGTTCTAAAATATTCCGACGAGTTAAAGGGATTTCTTTATAGGGAACGCGGACATAGTACCGCAAACGAATCACTGTGGGTAAGGGGAAGCCAGTGTAAATCAGTTTACCGTTATATTCCAGTTGTTCAGCTTTCCCTTTGAGCAACAAAACTACCGCTCGTCGCCAACTGGTGAGGTTGAGCGGTTCGTAGGAGGCGTTTAGCACCAAAACCTTGCTCATGGGCTCAAAATCTAAATCTAATTTAATATTACTCCAGATGTTAGCACAGACTGTTTTTAGTTTGAGAATTTTTCGTTTAAGGAAAGTTTAACAATTAGCGGGAAGCAGGATAAATTTTCTGAGCAATTCTGAGTTTAGCAGAACGAGCACGGGGGTTCTGGCGAGTTTCTTCGGCGCTAGCGATCATCGGTTTTTTAGTGACAACTTGTAGTTCAGGGTGTTCCCGAAAGCTGTGTTTGACGATGCGATCTTCTAAACTATGAAAGCTAATTATGGCAATTCTAGCGCCGGGTTTCAGCCAGTTGGGGGCAATTTCTAAGAAGGTTTTTAGGTTGTCCAGTTCATGATTAACAGCGATGCGGAGGGCTTGAAAAACACGAGTGGCTGGGTGAATTCTGCCATATCTTTTCTGAGGTGGAAAACAAAGCGCGATCGCGTTCGCTAGTTCCGTTGTCGTGTAAAAGGGTCTTTTTTGTAACAGTCTACGGGCAATTTTCCGGGAATATCTTTCTTCGCCATAATGATAAAAAATATCCGCTAAAGTGGTTTCATCCCAATGATTAATAATTTCAGCAGCCGTTAGAGATTGATGAGAATTCATCCGCATATCTAAATCGCCTTCTTTTTGGAAACTAAACCCTCTTGTCGCGGTATCAAGTTGAGTTGAACTCACACCTAAATCCGCAAGAATGCCATCAAATTGTTGTCCTTTGGGGTCATAATCGGCAAAGTTAACGTGGTAAAATTCAACGGCAGGGTAAGGAGCAAAGGCTAATTTTTCTTTTGCTGCTGCGATCGCGCTTTCATCTTGATCCAAGGCTGTGATTTTAACGTTATCTGCTGCCTTCAAGATCAGCTCACTGTGTCCCCCTCCCCCAACGGTTGCATCCAAATAATGTCCATTTTCTTTAATTGCTAATTCTTGGATCACCATCTCAGGCAAAACAGGAAGATGGAAAAAAGGTTGTTTTTCGTCTTGGTTCATTCTTGGATGCAGTTAACTGTTTATGAGAATATATCTTTAGGATTTGTATTTCCTGAGAACAGGGCTTTACTGGAAGTATGGTCTTTCTCCTGCAAGCATAACATTTACATTTACCCTTGAGGATGATTCCTAAAACTCGCCTGACTCTCATCATCATCCTTCTCTTGGGCAGTCTTTTAAGGATGATGAATCTTGGGAAAAAGCCCCTCTGGTTAGACGAAATTATTACGGCTTTGTTTACTTTCGGGCAGGGGTATTCAGTCATTCCGAGAGAAACAGTTTTCTCAATTGAAAGTATTCCTAATTTTTTCACTTATCAAGCTCAGAGTTGTTCGCAAATTGCCCATTTTTTAGCGGAACAATCGACACATCCACCACTTTTTTTCTGCCTCTTGCATCAATGGTTAGGCATCATAAAAGAAGTCAAAATATTTGATCATTTTTTAGCCATTCAATTACGCTTTCTACCCGCGCTTTTCGGGATTATTACTATTTTAGTATTGTATTATCTCAATCGACAGGCTTTTTCTGAAAAGGCGGGTTTGATGGGAGCAGCAATAATGACTATTTCTCCATTTGCTGTCTACTTATCTCAAGAAGCAAGACAATATACGTTACTATTGGCTTTTATTACCATCGCACTTTTGGCATTCGTGCAAATTTTAAAATCCGCTCGCCACAGTTGGTTTTATTGGTTACTCTGGGGAGTTGTCAATAGTTTAGGGGCTTACACTCACTATTTTTTCTTCCTCTCTTTTATCGCCCAAGTGATGGTTCTTTTTGGCTTTTTCGTCTGGCAATTTCCACGGCGTTTATTGCTTCTTTTTGGTGTTACTGGAGGGGTTATTTTAAGTTACTTACCTTGGTTACCGACCCTAATAACTCATTTTTCCAGTCCGAAGACAGATTGGTTACCGAGTTTTGATTGGTTTGCTCCAATTTACCAATTACTTCTCGGCTTGATCATTATGTTTGTTACGTTTCCGGTGGAAAATCAACCGATTTTTATGCAAGTGATTTCTGCTGTAATAATGCTGAGTTTTAGTGGTTGGCTGGTCTATCAAGTTAGTATGGGTTATCGGAAATTATTACACAATAAAGCAACGCAAAAAGTCACTCTCGCTTTATCTTTATATATCGTTTTTGTATTCTTGCAACTTTTAGTAATTATCTATGGTTTAGAGAAAAATATCGCGATCGCGCCTCGCTATAATTATGTTTACTATCCTGCCCTTTGCTCACTCGTTGGGGCAAGTTTAATCGCACGCAATGAGCCAATCCGTTCTCATTTGTCTTGGAAACGATTGAGTATGATTGGCATGATCGGATTAGCCAGTTGTTTATTTGTCGTTGGGAATCTCTTTTTTCTCAAACCCTATTTTCCAGGGCTAACTGCCCAACGTTTTAATCAGTCTCCAGAACCGATGTTAATTGTTATGGGCTATCGAAATGAAATGGATTTAGCCATTGGTTTAAGTTATGGTCTCGCTCTAAATCGGATCCGAGATCCTTCATTAACCAGCGATTTCATCTTTTTTGACGATCGCGATGGCTATGATCAAATGTGGGAAAACATACGTCAACTCCCTTTAAATGTTGCCCAAGTGTGGGTGCTGGGAACAGGCTTAAAGCGAGTTGATTTTCCAGAAACATTACGTTTAAATCAGAGTCTAACTTGTCAGCGCGATCGCGATAATTATTACCGGATTGGTATTCCTTATCAACGTTATCAGTGCTAGGTTGCAATCCTAAAGATAGGGATAAAATGACTCAATTCAACTTCATGGATCTAAGTTTTTCAGCTTGGTTTCTACCTAAAACGTATTAAAGCTAATTTTGCACTGAGCAGGCGTTACCTTAAAATGACAGGTGTAAGTAGCAAGACAATCTTCCTGTTTGCTAATTAAGATTAAGTTGTAATTATAATCACGAGCAATGGTTCCGAATTGATTGACTAAACTGTATTGATCTAAATAATCTAGAGTTTGCCAAAAGCGGTTATCCACCACTAAATTGATCACTTTCGTTGTGACATCCGCTTCCCAATGAGTGACTAATTTACCCTCTAAGGGATCATATTTTTCGACCGCCCACCACAAGCTAGGCTGGCTTATTTGTGTTTGTGAGGGTGTCGTGGCGCTAACCGTTTCTTTTTCACCAAGATTTGGGGTGCGCATTTGAAAACCCGCTCTTACACCATTTTCTGGCATAACATTGCAACTTGTTTTCTGTAATGATTGTGCAAAAGTTACAGTTGCTAAATTTGCCCAAAGCAGGGGAATGACAGGGATCAAGGGGAGAAGTTTGCTGAGTGACATGAGCTGATTGAAATGGGCTTAGCTGTTCATTCTATAGCTGAGAACAGTTCGAGAGAACAACGGTTTGCGTCTAATATACTCCAATGCTGACTTAAACGTTTAGACTATTTTTTATCTCCTTTAGTGCCAAGATTAAGTTGGCTTGTGTCCAGAGTAAGGGAGTTGCATCACTGGGAACATATTCCCTCTGTTCACGGTAATAGAGTTCTGGACATCGGTAAGGTCCAAATTCACTATTCTTGCCCGTAATTTGTCCTAACGAACGATTGAGGTAATGAATCTGTTGCTGAAGATCCAAGGAACTATGTGTATTTTGATATTGCTTGCCAAAAATAACGGAAACGATGGGGTCAAAAATACACCATTGGGCTTCTTCCCCCGGTTTCAAGAAGGCATCTCGCTTTTCTATGTCGTTACTAAACTCTGCTGTGCGCTGTTCTTGACTTAAAATCTGTTTGTAGTTGGGAAACCAGAACGAATCGCCAACATAACGAGAAATACCATAGTTGCCTTCGAGGGTATCCAAAACGCGATCGCGCACTTTAATCGCCGTTGTCTGGGAGACGACTTTTAGGGGGTAAATCAAGAAGAGTAATGCCCCATCCGTTTCTCGTTTTTTCTTGGGATCGGTTTGTAGACATTCTGCGGGGAGAATTTGCAGGAGGGCAGTATTGCCGTTGTCGATTAAATCATTTAAAAGTTGGGGGGTTATGACTTCTCCGTCATACTGACAGCAGTGGGCAACAAACTCGGCATTCAGGTTCATTTGTTTGAGGGCTTTTAACCCTGCTACTACCGTACCAATACTCGACGCTGAAATCTTGCGGGTTTCTTCCCAATGTCCGCTATCTTCATCTTGCCAGTACGCGATCGCGCGAAAATAGAGCGGAAATAATGCTAAGGTTTCCACATCCGATTCACTCACACTAAGTAAGCCATCCCGCGCCAAGAGACAATAAAACCATAAAAAGTAACCGAGGGCATCATTTTGCGCGTGGGGCCAATATTCGGGGTTTTCTGCCAGTGTTTCCCCCTTGAAGCGAATATGAGGACGATTCATCACGTTTTGCGCTAGACTCGGTTCTTTGATAATACTTTCAAAGCGCGATCGATGCTTGGTAAAGTATGCCATTAAGGTTTGAGCCGTTTTAACCGCAATGTCTGTTTTTCCCCACACATAATGGGCATGGGCAACATGAATGTTATCGCGGACCCAAACATTAGAATATCCGGTGTATTCGGTTTGATCATCTAAGACGGCTGCGGGAAATAGACCATTACTCAAGCGAGGAAATGTTAGTGCTTTCTTTTCTACAAGCAGCGTCAATAATTTTTCAAGATGGGAAGGGGTGTAACTCCTCTGAATCAGATCCAGTAACTCTTCATTATGAATAATGAGCATATTAGCAATTAAGAATTAAGTCGTTAGTGATTAGTCATTGAATCAAAAAAGAGGGAAGAGAAAGAAGGATACAATTCAAAATTAATCCTCACTTCTCCCCCTCTCTCCATCTAGACGAAGGAATAAAACAGCCTAGCTTGATTCAGGTGCAACAAAAACGGCAGTCGTCCGCGCCGGGACTTCAAATTCGCCCGTTGACACATCAAAATTGGCTGATTTCACCACATCATCATGAGAATTCGCTTGTACCGGGTGTAACACCATGGACGTTCCCGCTAATTCCGGAATTTTAAATTTTTGCCCAAATTTATCGGCATTAAACAAAGCCACAACCTTTTTGTAGTTGGGGTCTAAGTTTTCTCCCACCGTATCATCCAAGGACATAACAATTAAGGCATCTTGTTGATTTTGTCCCATGTTGTGGAAGTTGACTCGCTGTTCAATGTCTTCTTTGGTTCGCAAACGGAATAGCGGAGAACTGCGCCGAAGTTTCAGAACTTCTTGAAAATGATGAGTATTGGCTAAAATATGCTCTGGTTCCGGATCAAATTTGGAGTTTCTCAGCATAGGCGACATAATGTCCCACCGTTCTTGGTTACTACTCCAGGCTGGCGGTAGCCCCACACCAAAGTTATTTTTGCTGTAGGTAAAATCAATGCGATTAAACCAATCTCCTGAATCATAGCTATTGTGATCCAACGATTTGGAACGCAGCATATCGCTTCCCAGTTGGAAGAAGGGAATCCCTTGACTTAACCCCACTAAACTTAACCCTAAATTCTGGACACGAACCCGTTCGTTCATGCTGGTAACAGCACTTCCCGATTTGCCCAGAGGAAGTTTGAACATATTTAAGTCAAACAGGGTTTCATTGTCGTGTTTGGAAATGTAGTTGATACTTTCTTGGGGATCTTTGGTGTAACCCGTTCCTTCCAACTCAATTCCGGATACTTGGCGGTTATTTTGGTCAATAATTTGGAAGTCTTGGAGGCTACCAGCTAGATTGATCCGCAGTTTATCGCTCTTGCCTTGCAAATCATAGCGAAATCGCTTGTCGTAAAAGTAACCATTCCAGTCGTAGGATTGACCATTGATAAACCCTTGACGATGAATGGCTTGCGGGTTGGTTGAGTAGCCCCCATGAACCGTATCGCGGATTTTATCGTTGAAGGTGCCAATACCGGTTCCTGCCATATTGTACTGAGTCGCAGCATAGAGTCCTTTGCCTTTTGCCGAACCGAAGTCCCAACCTTCCCCGTAAAGATAAATACTTTCTCCATCAACGCCATCTTGTTCTGGAGTCAGTTGATTAATGGTATCTCGCAGGGTGACTAAGTTTTCAACGGTGTGCAGATTCATTAAGTCGAAGCGAAACCCATCGACTTTGTAGGCTTTGATCCAGCGCAGAATCGTATCCACCATTAATTTTTCCATCATGGTAAACTCCGTTGCCGTATCCGGACAACAACTAGAGTTTTCTTGATAGCCATCTTTGTTATAGCGATGGTAATAGCCGGGAACCACTTTATCCAAGACGGCTTGGGTATAGAGACCATTGGCAAAGGTGTGGTTATACACCACGTCCATCACCACTCTCAAGCCAATCTCATTGAGGGATTGCACCATTTTCCGAAATTCAATGATGCGAGTGGTACCATCTTGGGCGGTAGCATAACTGCCTTCAGGAACGCCATAGTGATAAGGATCATAGCCCCAATTAAAGCTATCATTGCCCCGTGTGGAACCAATAATGGCTTGTTGTTGCACTGAATCCCGTCCAAAACTAGCAAGGAGATTGGGATCAGGATTAATTCGAGCTTGGGGATTTTCTTCAACAGAAGCAAAATCCGAGGCTGGTAACAAATGGAGATGGGTTAAGCCTGCTTCTGCCAGTTGCTGGAGATGATTCATCCCGTTAGAAAGGGGTTTGCCATTTTTACCGCTGTAACTAAAAGCATTAAAGGTACCGCGATCGCGCTCAGGAACGCTTTCATCATCGCGACTGAAGTCCCGCACATGGGCTTCATAAATAGCCATATCTTCGGGGGCATCCAGTGGGGGCTTAGCAATGCTATCCCAACCGTCTGGTTTTAAGCTTGGATCCTCGTACAGATCGACGATTTGGCTGAAACGGCTGTCTTGAGACAAATTCACTGAATAGGGATCCGTGACAAAATTTCTCTCAAACTTACCCGTAAAAGGGACATATACTTCCACTTCGTAAAGGTAATACTCTTTATCCCAGCTGCGATCGCCAACAACAGACCAAACTCCCGTTTCCGGATTAAAGTCCATTTCGTGAGTGGTGGCTTTCGTATTGGGCTGGGCATCTTCAAAGCGATGTAACGTCACTGACTTCGCCGTTGGTGCCCACACTTTTAAGGTAGGAGTGCCTTGATTATAAATCACTCCTAATTCACCGGAGTAACTGTAGAGTTCATCGATTACGCCCTGCAATTGAACGCCTGTGGCATCAATCAATTTGCCATTTTCGTCATAAGCTGCGATCGCGGTTTCACTTTTGACAATGGCGGGAATCAAAGGCTTGGCAGCACGAGGAACCTGTAAATCATGATAACCGTCAATATTAGGAAATTTGTAACTGGTATCCCAACTCAGGGTATCTCCATTCCTTAAGTTAATGCCATCGCCACTACGAACGGGCACCAGCAAATTTCCATTGGGAGCGTAATGCAGTTCATATGTGGTTCCCTGGTCTTGATTCCAAGCAATATTTTCCTGATCGATCCACATTGCTTTTCTTTGTTCAGGGACATTAGGAACAGGACTCACCGTGAGACGACCATTGCCGCCGCTTTGCCAGCGAACCGCTGAGGTTTCCTGTTGAACACAGCGGGTCGTGTATTCATACAAGCCTGTGTCCGGAGCAATAGCACCACGATATTCATCATTATTATTGGCATCCCCAATGTAGGACATGGGCGTAGTCATGACATTTTGCCAGGGTCCGCCAAAGACTTCGACTTCTCCCCAATAGAGCGTACAAGTAATGTCATCTCCGCGACCATACGCATCAGTCACCCCTTTTTTATAGACTTGGGTGTAAACGCTAAATGATTCTCCGGTGGGGAGGATAATATTGGAACTTCCCGAGGGGAACATATTTCCCACCCAATTTAAAGGAGAGTTGGAGTCCGCACAAGCCGGCTGACTCCAACTGAGAAAGAAACAGAGAAGGGGGAATAAAATCAGTCTTTTCCAGGATTTCCCCCGGGGGGAATGTCCCCCCAGACTTGCCATTGGCAACGTTTTAGTCATATCTACGGACGGTACGTTTGATAGAAGTAGTAGTCATCGGAACGCGGCCGCTCAATAGAGGGTGCAGCAGGAGTTTCTCCTGTGGGTTCGGGTTGATAGCCATCGGCTTGGACTAACCCCACCACTCCATAAGCGTCCAAAGAAAACTCTACCTCATGATCTTGCGCTTGGGTATAGGTTGGATTTTTTCCGTCTCCGCCATACATCGCGCGATCGCTGTCGAGAGCAATCTCAAACTTCGCATCCTCGGGGTATACAGGAATTTTATAATTGTCAATCGCGTTATCCCCTAAATTGGTTACTGCGTACACTCGTTGTCCGGTTTCAAAATCAATGCGCTCAAAGACAATCACTTTATTATCATGATCGATCCAGTGCAACATATTGCGGTGCATATTATAAGGCGCAAACGCCGGTTGCGCGCGGAAGAAGCGTTTCATATCGCCTTGGAACTGCACCATTTCTGTCACTTCGTCGTTTGTCAGTTGAGACCAATCAATGGGTGCATTACTGTTTAAGTTCCCGTCTTGCATTGTCCACAATTGGAACATATCCAAGTAGTAAGAACTGGCAAACATCGTTAACGCTGACCAAGAGCGAATTTTTTGGTTATGATGACCGCCATCAATGGCATCGGCTAAGTAGCGACCGCGGGCTTGGAAGGGATTACCGGGGTTGGCAAATTCATCATGGTTCCCTGGATAATACAACATCGCCAGGGGCCAATCTTGGGAGAGCATATAGTCTAGCTTCCAGGTATCGATTTCCTCGGTATATTTCAAGAGGTTTTCCGTGAACCAGAGGTAAAAGCGATCGCTGTAAGTGGTGAGTAAACCAGCACCACCCGCATCCCGGGCGCGATTGAGATAAGGATCGCCAAAGTAACCTTCGCCAATCACGACCGATTGCGGACGATAGGTATCAACCGCTGCGGTTAACTCTTTGAGAAATTCCCGACCATAAGGTTGGGCATCAATCCCATTCACATTATCAATCCGTAACCCATCAAAGCCATAATCAATCAAATTCACTAAACCGGCATCAATCAAGTTTTTCCGAACTTCGGGGGTATAGTTAAAGCGACGAGTTCCCCATTCAGTCCAATCGCCAGCATAAAGTTCACTGCCATCTTGGGCTTGGTATTGAGAAAAGCCAACTGGCGCAAACTCCCGAGGCGGATTATTCCCGCGCGGAGAATAGTGACTGTAAACCACATCTAACAAGACCGCCACATCCGTATCGTGGAAGGCATTAATCATCTGACGCAGTTCATCGGGGCTACCAAAGTCCGCGTGCTTGCCGTACATACTGATGGTTTGATAGCTATAGCGCCAATCGGGAAGATATTCCGCACCCGGTTCCCAGAAATCGACATGAGTATCAAGGGGCATAAACTCAACGGTGTTGTAGCCCAATTTTGCCATTGCTTCAGGTAAACCGCACTCGCGAACAAAATTGTATAAGCGGGGAATATGATCTTCTCCCGTATCGCCATAAAAACTGGACTTCGGATTTTGACATTGCCATTTCAACGCCATCGAAAGCACATCCGTTTCCGCAATGGTTAATTGTTTACCCCGTAAATCGAGCGGAGACCCCTCTGCTTTGGTTTGCGGATCCGGTTTCCAGAAAACAGAATTGAGTTCGTCGCTTCGTTCCCCGTTATAAAAGCGTTCATTAAAGCCTGGGGTTGAGAGTAAAGTAGCCCCTAAATCAACCCGATGCTCACCATCTTGATCCACTAGACGATATTGTTGTTTATGGTAATCGCCTGGGGGAAGCGTAACAGCATGGATATGAGGATTTTCCGGCAAGGGTTGTAATTGATAATCTGCCAAGCTAGCGACGTTGCCCCAGTTATTGAAATCGCCAATGACGTGCAAACGTTCATAATCGTTACCAACCAGTACCCGTAGGGTAAGTGAACCGTCATCATGGAAACGCGTTCCCACTTGCGGTTGAAAGGTATCGCGCTGGGGTTCCCGTTCTAACTTCTCCACCGATGCCAGACGCAGGGATTCAACGTCTGGACTGACAACGGGCTTTTTCTTCATGGGGGCAAAGTCGTCAATTTCTTTCGCCGACAGACGCGTTAAATTATTAATATCTTTAATGCCGAGGTAGCGTAACTGAGAATAGGTGGGTTCAGTGACCAATTCCCCTTCCGCGATCGCCTCTTTTTCGGTTTGGCCGCCTTGCACGTTGATAATCAACTGTTGCAACGCTTCCATTACGCGCATAATCCCTTGTTTGAGACTGCTTAAAACCCCTGACAATAAAGAATTAGAGTGATCGCCACTGAGAGCTAATTGCAGCGATCGCGCTGCTGTTGCTGCAACATTTTCATTGTCCTCTTGCGAAGACCAGTTGAAATTTACCTGCGTTGTAGAATTAGGTTGTTGCTCATTCGATGACACCTGAAGAATTAACTTAACTTCTTCATCACTAAAGTCTCTAGCCAACTCCGGTGTCGGTGAAACAACATTTAATTGGTAAGCTAGCCAAAGTGAAATAAAATCCATATATTATATCTTTTGTAGTTTGTGTAACAGAAACAAATATTTAGCAGTTAAGGAGCAAATCCTCACGAATAACGAACTAGCTGAGGAAGATTTGCGCAAATTAAATTTATTATACTTAACATACCGTTAATAACCAAAATATTAACTTAATAAAAATTGCTTAACGATAAGACAATGCAAACTAAAGCAAATTTTCTATTATCAAAATTTATGAAAAATGATACCTCTGCGGTTGATCCCCAAGAGTGGGATGCGGGTTATAGAACCCAATTTCTCTCTCAGATCACGGCAGTGTTTGCCAATGGGACGGTTAACCTGCGACTAGTGGTTTATTTACCGCGAGGAGAGCACAATCCAGAGGTATTTGCAGTGGAAGTCAAGGCAACGCAACATTGGCAACCTTTGCATCCCCCCGATCACGAACATCCCTATTGGTGGTTAGAATTAGAAGGCATTGCGGAAGGGACACAATTGCAATTTCGCTATCAAAAATCAGGAGAAAACTGGCAAACCCTTGCTCCCTTGAGCGATCTTGCCAGTCGCCATGAGAAAATTTATGTTCCAGCCTTACGCCACAACTGGCAACATGATCCCCCAGCCATTGCTCAGGGTCGCGTTTTAATGGAAACTACCCTGGAAGGGTTACTCGCAGGGTATAAAGCGGGAAAATATGCCCCGAATAATAAAAAAGAAGATCTCGCCAATGAATCTCTTGCCAAACGGATTCTTAAAACGGATATTCCCGGTAGTTTAGGCGAACTGGGGATTGATGAAATTATGGTTCCAGTGGGGGCATCAGTTGCAGATCGCAGTCATCTCAATCCCAAATATAACTACCTCACCTACAACTTTGTTGATTTAGATTGGCAAATTGGTACCCCCCAAGAATTTAAGCAGCTAGTCGATACCTTCTACGGTGAGCAAATCCACATTATCCCTGATTTAATCTTTGCTCATCAAGTCCGGAAGCCCTTTCCCGGCTCGATGGATCAAGTAGAAGGATTAGATACCGGATTCGTGGATCATGATGCGTATTTGTTCCGGGACTACGGGACTTGGATGCTGAATCTTGCGATTCCTGAAATTCGGCAGATGCTCATCGAGAAGATTGTGAGCTTCATTAAAAAATATCGCCTGAAAGTGATTCGGATTGATTACATTGATGGTCTGATTCTGCAATATTGCCAGCGCGACCATAATTATGCCGAGGACTTTTTGCGGGAATTAAAAGCAGAAATGAGACACGCGTGCCCGGAAGTGATCATGTTGGGTGAAACGTTTGAAGTCTCTCAAAATGAAGTGGTGCAAGACTTTATTGATGTTTTTTATGCGCCGATGGGCTTTTCCATTGTCGAGGAATTGTATAAACCAGTCGGGAAACGGGAACATCATTTGGCTCCCAATATCGGCTTAATTGCCGATCATGTGCGAAATGTGGTGCAATCGCAACGTCCAGAAGCGGTTTATGCTCAACTGCATGATGAAACGTGGTATTGTCCCCATATTATGGCCGGTCGTCCTCATGTCAATTGGGCGTATGGGGGTCATCCAGCGCAATTGGCAAAAAATCAAGGGAATGAGTTAGTCGAAATGGGAGCTTTAGATGCCCATCATTTACTTGATTATGTCCGGCGCACAGTGCGTAATGCGGAAACGCTGACGATGTTTATTGCGAAGTCGCGTTATATGTTTACGCCTGGGGTGGATGCCCTGAGTTTAGGGGCTTTGGATGATGAAAATCAGTGGAAAGTGCAATGGGAAGGGGCTTCGATCACGCAACTAGAAACCTGGCAAGCAACGGGATTATCCAGTCGCGCTATCTATCATTTCCACGAGCAACACCGCAACGATATGATCCAGTTACGGAATATTTTCCGTCGCTACACCAAACTGAATGTGAATACCGGTGAATCCCTTGTCTTCCCAGAACTGAATCATTGTAACGGGATGGCATCTCTGATTAGTATCTTCCGCCGTAGCCATTACCGTAAAGATGATTCCCTGCTCATTGTTTTTAATCTCGGCACCCAAACCTTTGAAGGGGAACACACTTATGAGTTGCCAATTCCTGAAGGCTTTAGCGGTCGCTGGGAAGTTTTATTTGATGGTGAAGCATTGAGCCCGGTCGCGCAACCTCATTTAGGAGAGTTCCAAACCAGTGCTGCTTACTCACCAGGAACTCTAATTAATACCACTCAAGGCGAATATTCTAATGTCGCGCAAGTGATTCCGGTAAAAATTGGTGCCAGAAGCATTGTTGTTCTCAAGTATCGGGAAGATTAGAATTCCAAAATAAATGTAGGGGGACAATCGCTCACCCCTACTCCCAGTTATTTAGTATCGATGATCAATCAGTCGTAGTCGGCTTAGCTATAGGAAGCACCACTCCGGTCATAGGAAGCACGAAAGCTGGGATGGGGTTTCCCTTGAATATGACCCCAATATTTTGCGCTATCCACATCCATGCCGATTTCTGATGCCGCTCGTCCTAACATCGATTGTTGACGATTTTTAATCATCCTATGGTGACGCATCATAAGAGCGCGAGCTTGTTGTTCTGCAGACATGGTAAACCTCCTTTAAATTCGTTTAATTAGCGAATGAAATGTAATGTATTTTTTGTTCTTCAATCACTATAACACAGAATTCTGTATCCAATGTTACGAAAATGCCCTGAACAATATAAAGATTTGTTAAAAATGACCCATTCATGAAGATTAAGAATCAGTAGGATGCAATCTGAGACTTGTTTTGACCGGATTGTACTGGAGAAAAACACTTAGAGATAACACTCGACTCAAATTTTGTTGCCTACTCTGACCGTTGCTCAGATTGGTATGCTAAATACACTGTAGATTAAGGAAAGTTAAAGCATTATTGTGACAACGACATCCAATCAAACGGCACAGACTCCGCTCTATGATTTAATTGTCCAGCAACAAGCTCGCATGACCGAGTTTGCTGGCTGGGAAATGCCCGTTCAGTTTTCCGGGTTAAAGCCAGAACACACCGCGGTTCGTGAAGCCGTCGGAATGTTTGATATTTCCCACATGGGTCGGTTTTTACTCTCAGGGGAAAACCTCAGAGAACAACTCCAATTTCTGGTTCCCTCTGATCTGTCTCGGTTAAGGGCTGGCGAATCCCAATACACTGTCTTACTTAATCCTCAAGGCGGGATTATTGACGACTTTATCTTTTATTACCAAGGCAGCGATCGCGCCGTTGCCATTGTCAATGCTGCGACCAAAGAGAAAGATAAAACCTGGCTACTCGAACAACTCAAGGATACTTCGGTGCAACTGAATGATATCTCTCAAGAGCAGATTCTACTGGCGGTACAGGGACCCAAAGCACTTGCTACTCTTGATCCCCTGGTAAAAGGAGAGATTACCTCCCTCAAAGCCTTTGGTCACACAGAAGTGTCAATTTTTGGAGAAACGGCATTTGTGTCTCGCACCGGCTATACCGGTGAAGATGGGGTAGAAATGATGCTTCCCATTGCTGCTGGGCGCAAACTATGGACCACTTTACTGGAAAAAGGCGTTACCCCTTGTGGTTTAGGCGCACGGGATACCTTACGATTAGAAGCAGCGTTATCCCTCTATAGTCAAGACATTGATGACACCACCACTCCTTTAGAAGCCGGACTAGGTTGGTTAGTTCATCTGGGGAGTAAAGGGGAGTTTATGGGGCGAGAGGTTCTTGCCAAGCAAAAAGCGGAAGGAGTTAACCGACGCTTAGTGGGGCTAGAAATGCAAGGACGAGGCATTGCTCGCCATGATTATCCGATTTTATGTGAAGGGAAGGAAGTGGGAATCGTCACCAGTGGTACCTTGTCACCGACGCTCGGTAAAGCCATTGCTCTCGGTTATGTCCCGAAATCTCTCGCCAAAGTCGGACAACCCTTAGAAGTAGCCATTCGCGGCAAAAAATACCCTGCCCAAGTCGTGAAAAAACCGTTCTATCGGAGTAATAATCCCCCACCGAAGGGATAATTAAAAGTTAGCTTTCTCGGCAGAAGAGAGGGCGAGAAATTGGTACATTACTGCAATTTGTGCCGGATCAGGATGGGCATTCGCATGTCTGTCCTGAACATGCGCGATCGCATCGGCTAAAGAAATTCCTTTTATCGTAGCAATATAGGCAGCGCAAACCGAAGGAGAGCGCCCCACTCCCGCTAAACAGTGAACATAAGTCACATGATTTTTTTGTTGCCACCGCAATAAAATCGCACAGGCTTGTTGGAAATGTTTGATGTCTGGAATTCCTCCCTTTGCCCCATCTGGGATCGGCACATTTTTCCAAACAAATTGATTATGAATTGCTTGCGGAATTTTCACTTCTCTAGGCATTGTTAAAGATAAGACAGAAGTGATCCCAATTCGCCTCAGGTAAGCAATAGCATAATCTGATTGAGGGAGCGAACCAACAGCCAGCCGATCAGGAATAATCCAAGAAAACCAATTAGACATTAGCATCAGTTTGGGTCTAACCACATTATGTTTTAGGATAGCAAGAATAAGCAGAAACCGTTATTCTTCTTGTTAACTCTGATAATCAACGAGAAATAATGATTGAACCTTTAACCCATTGCCCGTTTTATGATGTTTAGGAACATTACTTCCCACACCAGACGGGGTTGAACATAGTTTAAAAGTAGTTTGCGAGTGCTTTCTAATTGCTCTAATCTGGAGCGTATCGTCAAGGGAGAGGTTCCTTGGAGAGCATTGTTCCAATACCATTGTTGAAGATACTGAACCAGCCAGATTTGTGTTTTGAAATCAAGGGTTTGTGCAATCTCTTTTGCTAGAGTGAGAGCAAGTTGAATCTGTGCTAGGGAAGCGTTTTCTTGATGATTAAGGAGAGTTTTGAGTTGTTCTAAGAGCCTTGAAGGAAGGCTGTTTAAGTGTTCGGTTGCGATCATGGCTTCCCCTGGACTTCCTTGCGCGATCGCGAGAATGGTGTCTTGTTCAACAATGTCATGATAATTCGTTTGGACTAACACTTGTTTCAGTTCCGCTTTCGCCAGACGAGAAAAAGGAATCCGTTGACAACGGGAAACTAAGGTGGGTAGCAAAGCATCTGCACTGGGGGCAATTAAAATAATCGTTGCTTGTCCTGGTTCTTCCAAGGTTTTCAGCAAGGCATTTGCTGCAGCTTCCGCCATAGTTTGTGCTTCATTAATAATTACAACTGCGCGCGACGCTTCAAGAGGTGGACGCGATAGAAATTGAGCAATTTCGCGAATTTGTTCGACCCGGATTTGCGGCGGGGCTTTCCGTTTCAATCCTTCTGCTTTGGCTTGGGCTTCTGTCAGGAGTTTCCCTTGTTGGAGATAAGTCGGTTCAACCAAGAGTAAATCAGGGTGATTTTGCTGGTTGACTTTACGGCGAACTAAAGATTCTGCTTGTTTTCCCGTTAGGATTAACGTGCTAAACTCAAGAGCAGCCAAATAGCGTCCCACCCCTTCAGGACCGCTAAATAAATACGCTGGGGCAATCCGTTGACAGGAAATCGCACGGGTTAATAATTCCACTGCTTGCTCTTGGCCAATTAAGTGAGAAAATGTCATGAGAGTGAACAGTGATCGGTTCGATGTTTTGAATGTATCGGAAGGAGAACATTTTCACAACTAAGCCAGCGAAGCTTGAGATTCCCTTAAAGAGAAATTGCTGATGGAATTGAGTGTAAAGAGATGGATGTTATTGAGACTAAAATTCCAGATATTTTAATAATTAAACCAAAGGTATTTGGTGATGAGCGCGGCTTTTTTCTAGAAAGCTTCAATCAAAAAAAGTTTCAGGAAAAAACTGGAATGAATACGCATTTTGTCCAAGATAATCACTCCCGTTCTCAACAAAATGTCTTGCGAGGACTCCATTATCAAATTAAGCAACCACAAGGGAAATTAGTACGAGTAATTATCGGTGAAATTTTAGATGTTGCAGTTGATATTCGTCGCCACTCTCCTACTTTTGGGGAATGGGTCAGTTGCCGTTTAAGTGCTAGTAATAAACAACAATTATGGGTGCCGGGTGGCTTTGCCCACGGCTTTTATGTCTTATCTGAAGTTGCTGAAGTTTTATATAAAACCACTGATTACTATGCGCCAGAACAGGAAAGATGTATTATTTGGAATGATCCCGAGCTGAAAATTAATTGGGAAAATCCCACAGAACCCATTTTGTCCGCGAAAGACCAAGCTGGACAATACCTAAAAGAGGCAGACCTCTATGACTAAAATTCTCTTAACTGGAAAAAACGGGCAATTGGGTCAAGAGTTGGAACTCTTACTCACTCAAATTGGCGAAGTAATTGCTTTGGGAAAAGAAGAACTCGACTTAAGCAACGGCAACCAAATTCGAGACTGTATTGATCATTATCAACCGGATTTAATTGTGAATGCGGGGGCTTATACATCTGTTGATCAAGCAGAAACCGAATCAGAAATCGCTTATGCCATTAACGCTGATGCACCGGCAATCTTAGCAGAAAGTGCAGAAAAAATTGGCGTCAGACTCCTTCATCTTTCCACAGATTATGTCTTTGACGGTCAAAAACATAAACCTTATACAGAAACCGATGAACCGAATCCTCTCGGCGTTTATGGTCAATCAAAACTGGCTGGAGAACAGGGGGTTCAAAAAAATTGTAGTAATTATATTATTTTGCGGACGGCTTGGGTTTATGGGGCATATGGAAATGGGAACTTTGTGAAAACAATGTTGCGTCTAGGAAAAGAAAGAGAAGAATTAAAAGTCGTTTCCGATCAAATTGGGACGCCAACTTGGACGAATGATATTGCAAAAGCCATCGTCGGATTAATAATGAAGTTACCAACTTCTCCCCTGCAAGAAATTTATCACTTTACCAATAGTGGTGTCGCGAGTTGGTATGATTTTGCCATTGCAATTTTTGAGGAAGCAAAAGTTTTACATTTTCCCTTAAAGGTCCATCGTGTTTCTCCCATTACTACTCTTGAATATCCAACACCAGCCAAACGTCCTGCATACTCCGTTTTATCCGGAGAAAAAATTAGTCAAATTTTAGGAGCACGTCCACCCCAGTGGCGCATTAGTCTTAGAGAAATGTTAACCCAACTGTCGATTCAAAAATGAAAGCATTAATTCTTTCGGGCGGTAAAGGAACCCGACTGCGCCCTCTTACCTATACCGGGGCAAAACAACTGGTTCCTGTTGCTAATAAACCCATTTTATGGTACGGAATAGAGGCAATTGTTCAAGCGGGAATTACTGATATTGGCATTATTATTAGCCCGGAAACCGGTCAAGAAATTAAAGAAAAAACGGGCGATGGCAGTCAGTTTGGGGCAACAATTACTTACATTACTCAAAATAAACCGGCCGGGTTAGCCCATGCGGTGAAGATTGCTCAACCATTTTTAGGGGATTCACCTTTTATCATGTATTTGGGGGATAATTTAGTTGAGGCAGATTTAACAACTTTTTTAAACGAGTTTAAACAAAAAGACCAAGATTCTTTAATTTTACTCTGTCCGGTTTCTAATCCCAGTGCATTTGGGGTAGCAAACGTTGATCGCGAAGGAAAGGTTTTACAGTTAGTGGAAAAACCCAAAGATCCACCTTCTAATTTAGCCTTGGTTGGGATTTACTTTTTCAATCATACGGTTCACAGCGCGATCGCACAAATTGAACCCTCAGCCCGAGGAGAATTAGAAATCACCGATGCCATTCAATGGTTAATTGATCAGCAAAAAAAAGTCGCTTCTCGTCAACTGCAAGGGTGGTGGTTAGATACCGGAAAAAAAGACGATTTGTTAGAAGCGAACCGGATTATTCTCGATACCTGTCTGGATATTGAAGTGTTAGGAGAAATTGATGAGCACTCCCAAATTATTGGACGGGTAAAAATTGGAAAAGGGACTAAAATTAAAAATTCAACCATTCGAGGACCGGTAATTATTGGCGAAAATTGTCTATTGGAAAACTGTTTTATTGGCCCTTATAGTAGCATCGCCGATGAAACTACTTTAATTGAAGCGGATTTAGAACATAGTGTAATTTTAAGACAAGCGAAAGTCCTCAATATTCATCAACGCATTGTCGATAGTTTAATTGGAGAACGAGTGGAATTAAAAATTGCACCCAAACGCCCAAAAGCCATGCGTTTTCTGATTGGGGATGACTCACAAATTGAGTTAACTTGAGCTAAACATGATCTTGAATCATTTGTTCGCAGGTTTCCACAGAAGCTCGTTCCCGCATGACGTTTACTAAAGCATGATACGCTTCTTGGTTACGTTCAATCAAAGATTTTGCTTGCAGTTTTGCCCACTCTTCTTTTTGTTGACGTTGATTTTGCGGATAACCGAAACCGAAGTCAGCGAGAACCGATTGTAATTGCGCGCGATCGTCTCCTCCCCCTTCGGCGTTACCATATTGTAAGGTTTCTGCTGCCATCCCGGCACACCAAACGGTGCAAAAGCGATCGAGCATCAAATTGACTTGATTAGGCTGTGTTCCGGCTTGTTCTAAGGCAGTGGTATCAAACTGTACGCCTCCTTTCCCAGGTTGCTTGCGACGGAAGGCTTCCCAAGCAGTTAGGCTGTACCCTTGAATGGGAATCCCCAGAAAATAAGCGGTGAGAAAGTGACCGGCTTCATGATATAAAACTCTTTCTCGTTGTTCTGCAGTAGAAAATAAGTCCAGAAATAAGGTTACGCCGCGATTTTCCCAGGCTAACGTATCAAACGTGAGTAGTCCCATCACGGCAAAAGTGGTTCCCGCAGGGAGAATAATGGGAATATTTAAAATGGGAGACAGTAGTGCAAACATCGTCATGGCAAAAATGCCAATTGCAATTAAATTGAGACTAATTGGTTGCATCAGGAAAAACGAATAATTAATAATTATGTAATAGCAAATTGGGACAGATAAATTAAGTCAATGGGAAGAGTAAAAGACAAGGGAGAAGTTTTAAGCAATAGCGAATCAGCATTGTAGATGTAGCAGCGATTAATCAATTTCATATAAAATAGAAATAATTATCTTGTCCAATAAACTTGATTGATCGGCTCATTGAAACTTGGGAGACACTCAACTATGAATTACACTATTGAAATTGAACAAGAAGAAGATGGAAGAATTATTGCAGAAGTCATTGAGTTACCGGGTGTATTAGCTTACGGAAAAACAAAAGAAGAAGCAGTTCATAAAGTACAGGCTCTAGCTTTGTATGTTATTGCAGATCGATTAGAACATGAGGAAGAAACTTCGCAACTATTAAATCTTTCTTTTGTTGCAGCATGAGTCATTGGAAAGCCACAAAAGCTAAAGATGTTTTAGCATCACTTCTTCGCATCGGATGGACAATTAAAATACAGAGAGGCTCACACAAAATTCTAGAACGTCCAGGTTGGAATAATTTCGTATTTGCCTTTCATGACGGAGAAGAAATTGGACCGAAAATGCTATCAAGGATTGCGAAATCAACAGTATTAAAGACAGAAGATTTATAAATTTTTGAAAATCAATCTCCCCTTCACGATCAATTGTGAAGGGGAATTTTTAACCTCAACCGATCAACGATCAACAGATCCCATGATGATGTCGATACTCCCTAAAATTGCCATAATGTCAGCAACTTTCATTCCTTTTAAGAGGTGAGGGAGAATTTGTAAGTTGTTAAAGTCGGGCGCCCGAATTTTCCAACGCCAGGGGAAGACATTATCATTACCGACTAAAAAGATCCCCAGTTCTCCTTTTCCGCTTTCGAGACGAACGTAGTGTTCTCCTTCGGGAATTTTGAACGTGGGAGCCATTTTTTTGGCAATATATTGATAGTCAAAGTCGTTCCACTGAGATTTTTTCCCTTCTGCCATGCGACGGGCTTCTAGGTTCTCGTAAGGACCACCGGGAATGTTAGCACAGGCTTGACGAATGATTTTTAGGGATTCTCGCATCTCCCGCACCCGTACTAGGTAACGGGCAAGACAGTCACCGGCAGTTTCCCAATGAATATCCCAATCAAAATCGTCATAGCATTCGTAATGGTCAACTTTGCGTAAGTCCCATTTCACCCCAGAACCCCGTAACATGGGACCCGATAAGCCCCAATTAATGGCTTCTTCACGGGTGATGACACCAATGCCTTCAATGCGACGACGGAAAATGGGGTTATTGGTGATTAGCTTTTCGTATTCATCGATTTTATCTGCAAAGTAATCACAGAAATCGATACATTTATCTAGCCAACCGTAAGGTAAATCAACGGCAACGCCACCGACACGGAAATAGTTGTTGTTAATTAAGCGGGAACCACTGGCTGCTTCCCACAGGTCATAAATCAGTTCCCGTTCCCGGAAAATATAGAAAAACGGCGTTTGCGCACCCACATCTGCTAAGAAGGGTCCTAACCACAGTAAATGGTTCGCAATCCGGTTCAGTTCTAACATGATCACACGGATATATTGAGCGCGTTTGGGCACTTCAATATCTGCAAGTTGTTCCGGTGCGTTGACTGTAATCGCTTCGTTGAACATTCCCGCTGCATAGTCCCAACGACTGACATAGGGAACATACATGACGTTAGTGCGATTTTCGGCAATTTTTTCCATGCCGCGATGGAGATAGCCGATGACGGGTTCACAATCCACCACATCTTCCCCATCAAGGGTAACAATGAGGCGTAGGACGCCGTGCATTGAGGGATGGTGTGGTCCCATGTTTAACACCATCGGCTCGGTTCTCGTTTCGATCTTTGCCATAGATCAGGGTTTCCTTGTTGTTTACGTTCTGCGCGTTTTACGATTCATTCTGCGATGCTTCTTGAAGCGATGGCTTTGCCGGCGCCCAAAGCGCATCGCGCCACGGCATCTTTAAAAATATTTCATTCTCTTAACTATTATAAAGAGCAATGTCCCTTCTCACCGTTACCGTCGAGAGGTAAGTTGTAAGAACAGAGTCGCTTTTCTAACACCATCTTCGGTTCCTTGGCTAGCAAGGGATAACACCTGAAGGTGGTCAAACAACGGTTTTCCGGCAAGTTCAATGACACGGATGAGGGGAAATTGCTGTTCGAGAAGCGGTTGACTTTTCTCCCAGTCGAGATAGAAGTAACCATCGTTTTCGGTGGGTAAGGGCGCGATCGCGCGTTGAAACCCTTCGCTGTTCACCAGAGAGGTTTCTCCTTTCTGAATGGCCTGGGCAATGGCTTCGAGAGAGGTTCCTAAAACCTGATAGTTATCAATTTCACTGTGGATTCCTTTCACTTCCGCATTCAAGCGCACCGGTTTTTCTTTGGGGTTAAAGTCCACTTGTGATAAGGGTTCAATCACTGTCCAAGCCGTCACTTTCTGGTTACCAAGATTTAAATTGCCCACACTATAACCGCCCTCTTTTGCTTGTTCATCCAACTGCTTAATTACAGTTTTAGCTTCACTTTCCGCAACTTCTTCGGCTACAAAAACCCAATCCCCTTGTTTAGGATTATCTTGGGGTAACAACGCGACCGCATATTCCCCTTTCACCCAAGGGAAAATTTGATCCGGGATTGAAATTCCAAATCGTTCCTGTAAACCAGAGGCAAGTTGTTGTAATACTGTTGCTGTGGAATCATCCACGGCTAAGTCATTGAGGCTGTTCCAGAGTTGATTTAAGTCCAGACCTGCCGCTGTGAGGACACTCTCGGTTGGGAGATAGTTCAAAGCGTTAACCGGCTGGGATAAAGCAGGACGACGATTTTCTTCGCCCCCAACTCCTAACAAAGCTGTTTGCGCCGTTAAGCCATCGGGGGTGATGGAAAAACCAGCGGTGAGGGTCGGTTGATTATCTTGTAAGGGCAGCGCCGGTTGCTCAGCAATCCAAGCCGCAACTGCAGGTAAATTCAAGTAAAGTTGACCAATACGGGGATTGGTAATCGTTTTCTGTGCTTTTTGGTAAGGAATGGCTTGTTCTAAGCTCAAACTGGGCACTTGCACATTATTAATCGCTTCCCGCAATACTTTCGGATGGTTGGCAAATAGCACATGATTGCCCACCACGGCACTCGCTAACGCCCCCGCATTGGGATCAGGATTTTTCTGCAAGGGGCGACGATAAGTAATGTTCACCCCTTTATAGCGTTCAAAGACCAGATCCGTATTGGGAGAGACCGCTTGTCGCGAATAATAGGCTTGGAGGAATTCGCGGGCCAGTTCTTCATCATCGGTAGTGGTGACTAGGAGATAGCCCGGTTGCACGCCGTTTGCACGATCGCGATCAAAATCAAGCGCCGTTACCGCAAGGGTGACTTCCTCCCCCAGCCACGGTTTGATATCTTGGTCATAATCCAGTTGCCGACTGGCGAGGAATTGGGATTTAATCCGATCTAATTCTTGACGTGAGCGCGATCGAATGCGGAGTGGGGCACGGAGTTGACGATAAGCCTCTAAGCGTTCTACATCCACCACCAAAGAAGCGACAACGGGTGCTTGCTTCGGTACAAATTGGGCAGCGGTTGGCGCTTTGACAACACCGCCATCCCGATACACCAGTGGACTTTCCTGTAACAACCAATTCAGACTAACCCCGAATATAGCAAGGAAAATAATAGAAAAAGTAACTAAAGTCAGTAAAAAAGAGCGAAACTTCATTATAAGTCAGCAGTCATGATTAACTTTTCTCGCATTTACTATTATTTCAGGAAGAGGGCGTTGCTTTGACCTCTGACTTTAAGAATTCCTGCAAAATGTCAAGATAGAAGAAACATTCGTGTAATTAAGTGCAAGATGGCTGATACTCCTTTCCAACAAATCTCCGTTGAAGAACTCGCAATTACGCTACAAACTGATGGTGGCGAAACCGTGCAATTAATCGACGTGAGAGAACCGCAAGAAGTAGCAACCGCAGCAATCCCGGGCTTTATCAATCTTCCCTTAAGCCAATACGAACAATGGGCCCCTCAGATTCACAATTGCCTTGATGCTGAAAAAGAAACCTTGGTGATTTGTCATCACGGTATCCGTTCCGCCCAAATGTGTTACTGGTTGAACCAACAAGGCTTCAGTCAGGTTAAAAACATCATTGGTGGGATTGATGCCTATGCCCTCGCCATTGATTCGTCCATTCCTCGTTATTGAATTTTTATTTGAAAGATGCCAAAAACCATGCGCCTTAAAGAACGTCATCAGAATATTCTGTCTGCAACAATCCGTCATTATGTTGCAACCGCAGAACCGGTGAGTTCTAAAACCTTGGTGAATGAATATGATTTTACAGTGAGTTCCGCGACAGTGCGTAACGCGATGGGATGGTTAGAAAAAGCTGGCTTACTCTATCAACCGCATACCTCTGCCGGACGCATCCCCTCAGACTCTGGATATCGCACCTATGTTGACCAGATCATGTTACCGGATCAAGCCCTACGGGAACAATTGGATCAGTTATTGAGCAATGCGATTAAAGAAGAAGTGGGCAGTTTAGAAGCGCTGCTGTATGGGGTTGCGCAACTGTTAGCGACTCTAAGCGGGTATATGGCGATTATTACCTTTCCGCAGCAACAAACGTCTTATTTACGTCATCTGCAATTGGTTCCCCTCGACAATCAGCGCATTATGCTGATTATTATTACCGACTCCTATCAAACCCAATCAGGATTAATTGAACCACCGCCTCGCATTGCAGAAAAATTAGCAGCTGGGGAAGGGATTGAAGAGGAACTAGAAGTTTTGTCGAATTTCTTGAATCAAAAGCTACAGGGTCAACCTTTATCGGAATTAGCCCAGTTAAAAGCAACGGAATTAGAAAAAGAATGGCAGCAAGATCAGACTTTCTTACAAGAGATTTGCCAACAACTGATTCAACGCTGTCAAACTCGTCCCTCTTCCCAAATTTTAGTGCGGGGGATTTCAGAAATGTTACGGCAACCGGAATTTTCCCAACTGCAACAAGTTCAAACTTTACTGCACTTGCTAGAAGCTGAACAAGATCGCCTCTGTTCAGTCATTTTCAATCGGGTGGAAGCAAGGAGTCAAGAAGGAGGCGTCACTGTCCGTATTGGTTCAGAAAATCCCCTAGAACCGATGCAAACTTGTAGCTTAATCTCAGCCAATTACTATCAAGGAGAATTCCCCAGTGGCAGTGTCGGACTCATTGGTCCGACGCGAATGCTCTACGAAAACGCGATCGCGCTGGTGGAAGTGGCAGCGGACACCCTGTCCCAAGCCCTAACAAAAAATTAATAATTGTTGTCTTCCTGCTGATTCCTCCCTTTACTGACGGTAAAATTTGAACACAAATCAGATAACAACTTGATAATTCTTAACGGAGTCAGAGCAACATGGCAGATAATCAACATTCCACAGTTGTGATTACTGGGGCTTCATCAGGAGTGGGTTTATACACGGCAAAAGCACTCGCCGATACCGATCAATGGGATATTGTTATGGCGTGTCGCGACTTAGAAAAAAGCGAAAAAGCAGCCCAAAAAGTGGGAATCCCTAAGGATCGCTACACCATTATTCCCCTTGATTTGGCTAAATTTGATAGTGTACGAGAATTTGTCAATAATTTCCGTGCCACTGGTAAATCTCTCGATGCGCTGGTGTGTAACGCAGCCGTTTATATGCCAATCCTCAAAGAACCAAAGCGTAACCCGGATGGCTATGAACTCACCGTTGCCACGAACCATCTCGGACACTTTCTGCTCTGTAACTTAATGCTAGAAGATTTGAAACAATCCGGTTCTCCCGATCCCCGACTGGTGATTCTGGGGACGGTTACCGCTAACCGCAAAGAACTGGGCGGCAAAATTCCCATTCCGGCCCCGCCTGACTTAGGGGATCTCAAAGGATTGGAAGAGGGATTCAAGCCGCCGATTGCGATGATTAATGGCAAAAAATTCAAACCGGGGAAAGCTTATAAAGACAGCAAACTATGTAATGTGCTGACGATGAAGGAACTACACCGACGCTACCATGATGCAACAGGCATCACCTTTAGTTCTCTTTATCCCGGTTGTGTTGCCGAAAGTCCCCTCTTCCGCAATCATTATTCGCTTTTCCAAAAAATCTTCCCCTGGTTCCAAAAGAATATCACTGGCGGTTATATTTCTGAAGAAGAGGCTGGCAAACGGGTGGCTGCTGTCGTCAAAGATCCAGAATATAAACAATCTGGTGCCTATTGGAGTTGGGGCAATCGTCAGAAAAAAGATGGCAAATCTTTTGTCCAAGAAATGTCTCCAGAAGCGACAGATGAAGCCAAAGCAAAACGGCTGTGGGATCTCAGTGCCAAACTGGTGGGACTAGAGTGATTATGATCCTTGCGGTGACTATGCTGACGATAAATTAACCTTAAAAAGTTTTCTCAAATCACTGCCTACGGATAACAAAAGTCAATATCAGTGGCAAAATAGGGACTTAGAATCCCTTGAACTGAGAAAACGTGTAATTATGGTTCAACAACCGCAATCTTATCCTGGTGCGACCTCACCCCCACCCCCACCTCGCGCTCCCCGAGAGCAAGATATTCCAACCCGCCAACTCACCCAGCAAGCTTCCTCTTCTCCTTCATCCCCTGAGAAGGCCCCGTTGCAGCCGCGGCAAAAACCTGCTCCCGCTCCAGGACAGCCCACACTGGCTGCAATTGTCAATAAAGCCTATGAGGAAGGTTTTTCCGATATTCACTTGGGCGTTGGGGAAATTCCTCGCTTCCGTAACCGAGGAGAAATGGATTATTCCGATTATCCGAAAACCGATCGTCAGACCTTTATGAGTTGGTTGCAGGAAGTGCTCTCGGACGCAGAAGTGGAGAAATTCCAGAGTACCCTTGAGTTTGATGGGGCAACCCAATATGACTTTGCCCGGGTGCGGATTAATGTATTTGATACTCTTAATGGTCCGGGAATGGTCCTGCGACTGATTCCATTGAAAATTTTGACGCTGGAAGCGTTGAAATTACCCCCGGTGTTTAAAGATATTTGCCATTATCATAAAGGTATGATTTTGGTGACCGGACCCACGGGCTCCGGTAAATCCACAACTTTGGCGGCTATGGTGGATTACATTAATCAAGAGATGCCAAAGCATATTATTACCATTGAGGATCCTATTGAATTTGTCCATCGCAGTCGCAAAGCTTTGATCCGTCAGCGGGAAGTGGGAATGCATACCTTGGAATTTGACAAAGCGCTGAAAGCCTCTCTGCGGGAAGACCCAGATGTAATTTTAATCGGTGAGATGCGCGATCGCGAAACGGTCAACACTGCTCTCAAAGCAGCGCAAACCGGTCACATTGTCATGGGAACCTTGCACACCAACAGTGCGGTAAAAACCCTGGAGCGGATTTTGAGTCTTTATAACCCAGAAGAACAACCTGCGATGCGAGTTGCCATTGCAGAATCCCTGGTTTCGGTCATCTCCCAAGGGTTATGTCGCACGACTGATGGCAAGCGGGCTGCTTTCCACGACATTCTGATCAATACCGAAACTGTCAAAGAGTATATCCGAGATGGCAAATACGACGAAATTACTGAATTAATGGTTGATGGAGAATATGATGGCATGATCACCATGAATAAATCTCTCTATCAACTGTATCAGGAAGGACGAATTAGCGAAGAAACCGCTCTGGAGTGGTCGCCTATTCCCAATGAAATGGCGCAAATGCTCCGCGGACGAGTTTAAGCAATCAACAATGAGTGAAGATCAATCCTATAAAGGTATTGCTTTATTTACACCAGGGGGAGATGTCATTTATGGCTTTGATGCCGATAAAAGCAAACGCTGGCATCTTGATCTTTGTGAAGGGTTACAAGAATTACTGGGTCTTCCTGAATCTCCCCATTTTCTTGTGCCGGCTTATACCGCAACCCTGGATCAGTGGTTTGATCCCACACGAAACAGAACCCAAGCCTCTTGTGAAGTTTACCCCTTAGTCCAACGCTATCAACCGCTACTGAATGCAATTTTTGGGATTCAGCAGCGGTGGACGGTATTACCTTGGCAAGAAGGGTACGGTGACCCGAGAATTATGGAAACCTATCGCGAACAATTTCCCCAACTCTGGGAACATCATAATTTAGTGGTGAATTTAGAGTCACTGCGATCCAATCTTCGCTTTGGTGATCCTTCGAGTGAATCGAACACAGCTGAAACAACTGAAAATGCCCCAACAAGCTACATTTTGCGCTTGTTTGTATCCGGACATTCTCACGGAACAACCGAAGCTTTGACAACCTTGCATCGCTTGTTAGAACGAAAACTGAGCAATTCTTACACCTTAAAGGTGGTAGATATTATGAAGCATCCGGAACAGGCGGAGTTGAATCAGGTATCGGCAACTCCTACCTTGGTACGCCTCTATCCCGAACCCGTGCGCCGGATTGTCGGAGAATGGGATAACGTTGATCGCATTCTACAGCTGATTGCAACGCCCTAGGAGAAGTGACAAAATGTTTTTCAGATTGATTTTGAAGAAAGGGGAGACAAGGAAGACAAGGAGATTTTTTTATTGCCTGTTGCCTAATGACCAATGACTAATGACTAATGACTAATGACCAATGACTAATGACTAACACTAAATTAAATCTGCTTCCGTCAGTATGGCTTGGAATTCCTCTTCTGTTAGTTGCGGAATATTAAGTTCTTCTGCTTTCTTTTGTTTTGACCCGCCTTTTTCGCCGATTAAAACGTAATCCGTTTTAGAACTGACAGAGGAACTGACTTTTCCGCCGCCGCGTTCAATGAGTGCTTGAGCTTCACTGCGAGTCAACCCACTCAGTTTGCCCGTCAGCACAAACTTTTTCCCAGCAAAGATTTGGGCAGCAGTATCAGAAGCAGATGTTTCTGGAACGTCTGAGTGGAGATTCAGCCCAGCATTTTGTAATTGTTGGACAAGGGCTTGATTGGCTTCGATTCTAAACCATTGATGAACTGATCGCGCAATTTCATCGCCAATGCCTTCTACCGCTTTTAAATCTTCCACACTAGCTGCTGCTAACTGTTCCACAGTCGGGAAATATTCTGCTAACGTTTCGGCATTGACTTTCCCCACATAGCGAATCCCTAAGCCATATAAGACGCGGGACCAAGGCTGGGTTTTCGACTGCGCGATCGCGTTAACCAAACTACTCGCCAGTTGTTTGCCCACCCGTTCCAACTCGGTTAATTGCTCAACCGTTAAGTGATATAAATCTGCGACGGATTTGACTAAATCCTGACTGACCAGATTTTCAACCAGCTTCTCCCCCAATCCATTAATATCCATCGCATCCCGAGAAGCCCAATGCACCAGACTCCCACGTAAAATCGCTGGACAAGAGACATTCACACAGCGCGTAACCGCTTCCCCTTCTGGGCGCACCAAAGGTGATCCACATTCTGGGCAATGTGTGGGCATCATAAAGGGTGCTGCCTCTTCCGGGCGTAACTCAGGTAACACGCGGACAATTTCCGGGATGATATCCCCCGCTTTTCGCACCACTACCGTATCGCCAATGCGGACATCCAACTCCTTGATAAAATCAGTATTGTGCAAGGTTGCCCGTTGCACCGTGGTTCCCGCCAGAGAAACTGGTTCTAAATGAGCAAGGGGGGTAACCGCGCCGGTACGCCCGACATTGACGGTAATGGCTTTTAACTGGGTGGGGGCTTCTTGGGCCGAAAACTTCAGCGCGATCGCCCAACGCGGAAACTTTTGCGTAAATCCCAGTTTCTGCTGCAGTTGATAAGAATTAATTTTGACCACGACCCCATCAGTTTCGTAGGGGAGTTGGTCTCGTTTCTCTTCCGATTCTTGGAAAAATGCGCCCACTTCCTGCAAAGAGTGACAAACCGTCCGCTTGGGATTGACTTTAAATCCCATCTCTTCTAGAAGATCCAACGATTCAGCTTGGGTCGTCGGTTGAATGGGGGAATTTTCATCAACGATATACAACGTGTAAGCAAAAAAATCGAGCTGACGCTGGGCGACCACTTTCGGATCGAGTTGTCTTAATGTCCCTGAGGTTGCATTCCGCGGATTAGCAAAGAGGGCTTCTCCTTTCTCGGTACGGGCTTGATTAATTTTTTCAAAGGTTTTCCGGGGGAGAAATGCTTCTCCTCTCACTTCCACTCGCGCCGGTGACTGCTCTAAATTTAAACGTAAGGGAACCGTGCGAATGGTGCGGACATTATTTGTAATCTCTTCTCCCGTTTCTCCATCCCCCCGCGTCACGGCACGGACCAAAATTCCATCTTCATAAGTTAAAGCCAGGGCATTCCCATCAATTTTTAACTCACAAACATAATCGACTGCCGTTTCGTCAGGAACTTGATTCTGCCAACGGGCAACCCATTGTGCCAATTCTCCCAAATCAAAGGCATTTTCCAAACTATACAGCGGAATATTATGCTTGACTGATTCAAACCTTTCAGCAACACCACCTCCCACGCGCTGGGTTGGACTATCCGGTGTCACTAACTCTGGATATTTTTCTTCTAAGGCTTGCAACTCGCGATAAAGCCGATCATACACTTCATCTTGCATAATCGGATTATCTTGCAAATAATAGGCATAGTTAGCCCGTTGCAATTGGCGGCGAAGTTGATTCACCCATGCTTCTGTCTTATTCACGGCTTTTCACTGGTGATTGGTTCTTCGAGAATTCACAAAATAGCCAAAACTTTTCAACAAAAGATCCGTGGGACTCCCCCACCTCGGAACAGGTGGGGGAGGAAAGCGGGTGAGTCGATACCGCTCGATGCGGTTGAGACTCACATTTT